>CALMLJ010000476.1 GCA_937868025.1 uncultured Acidimicrobiaceae bacterium | reverse complement strand
GCGACCGCCGGGTGTCGATCCCGCTGTCGGGCAACGTCGACTCGCTCAACGTCGGAGCCGCCGCGGCCATCGCCTGTTACGCCATCACGCGGGCCTGACCGAGGTACTCGTCGGCGCGGCTACGTTCCACCGGATGTCTCGTCCCTGGTGGCACTCCACCTCGATCTATCAAGTGTATCCCCGCTCGTTCGCCGACTCGAACGGTGACGGCATCGGCGACCTGCCCGGCATCATCGGGCACCTCGACCACCTTGTCGACCTCGGCGTCGGCGCCATCTGGGTCTCGCCGTTCTTTGCCAGTCCACAACGCGACATCGGCTACGACATCTCGGACTACCGGTCGGTCGCCCCCGAGTACGGCACCCTCGATGACGCCCGCACCCTGATCGACGAGGCGCACCGGCGCGGCCTGCGCGTCCTGTTCGATCTCGTGCTCAACCACACGTCCGACCAGCACGCGTGGTTCCGTGAGTCGCGCTCATCGAGGAGCAACCCCAAGGCGGACTGGTACGTGTGGCACGACGGCCGGGTCGGCAAGCGCGGGCGCCGACTGCCCCCGAACAACTGGCGTTCCGAGCTGCAGCTGACGAAGGCGTGGCAGTGGAGCGACGAGCGCGAGCAGTGGTATCTCGCCACGTTCCTGCCGTTCCAGCCCGATCTCAACTGGCGTCACCCCGAGGTCCGCGCCGAGATGTTCGACACCGTCCGGTCGTGGCTGGCGATGGGCGTCGACGGGTTTCGCCTCGACATCTTCGGGTCGATCATGCAGGACGAGCGGTTGCGGGACAATCCACGTCGACCCGACCTCTCGTTCGGGCTGCCCCGGGTCCAACGACCGGCCAACACGCTCAACACCGACGACAACTTCACGCTCGCCGGTGACCTGCGAGCGGTCTGTGACGAGTTCACGCCGCCGCCCGGAACACCCGAGGTCCCGGGAGCAGGCGAACGCATCCTGTTGGGTGAGGTGTTCGGCCCGCCCGAGACCCTCCGCCGTTACGTTCGGGACGGCGATCGCGACGGCTTGCACCTGGTGTTCCTGTTCGACTTCCTCACGGCGACGTACTCGGCGGAGGGGTACCGGCGACTGATCGAACGGTTCGAGGCCGAGTTCCCCGATCCGCTCCAACCGACCTACGTGTTGGAGAACCACGACCGCACCCGTTCGCTGTCCCGAGTCGGCGGAGACCTGGCGAAGGCCCGGGTGCTGGCGGCGATGCTCTGCACGCTCCGCGGCGTGCCGGTCGTGTACCAGGGCCAGGAAATCGGGATGACCAATCGCTACATCCCGCTCAGCGAGGCCGACGATCCGGTTCCGGGCGTCCTGGCGCGCCGCATCCCCGAGGCGGTCAACCGCCGCCTGCCCGAACGCCTCAACCGCGACGAGGTGCGGACGCCGATGCAGTGGACCGCAGCGCCCGGCGTCGGGTTCTGCCCCGACGACGTCGCCCCGTGGCTTCCGGTGAACGACAACCGTTCCGAGCGGAACGTGGCCGATCAATCGGGCGACCCGTCGTCGCTGCTCTCGCTGTACCGCACGCTGCTCGCGCTGCGAGCGGCGAGCCCGGCCCTCTCCGGTGGCTCGCTCCACCTCGTCGACAGCGAGGCCGACGAGGTGCTCGCCTACGAACGTTCCGACGGCGAGGACCGACTGCTGGTCGTGGCGAACCTCGGTGCTCGTCGCGCCGAACACGCCATCACGGGCGGCGCCGACATCGTGGTCGCGACCGACCCGTCGATCACGGTCCGAGTCGCCGGCGGTGGCCGGTCGACGGTGCGGCTGGCGGCGAACTCCGCCGTGGTGCTCAGGCCTGCCTGACCAGCTCGGCTTCGAGGTGATGGGTCATCGGGAGTCCGACGGCGGACATCCGCAGCACGTAGTGGAGGCGGTCGCCCTCGACGGTGAGCTGACGTTCGACGGCACGCACCGGCTTGGCGGTCGACGAACCGACGACAGAGATCGATCGGAGCGTGATCGTCGCGCCGTCGATCGTGCCTTCGCACAGTTCGGTGAGGCCGGTGGGGTGGGCGAGGATCAGCTCGACCGCCGACGTCCCGTCGGAACGGAGGTATCCGAGTTCGGCGTGGGAGGGCAACCCGGTGTCGGACCTCGTGGTGCGCTGGCCGTAGCTCAGGAACGGCTTGCCGACGTGGCCGAACGTGATCGTCTCGTCGTACTCGAACGGTTCGATGGTGGGGTAGCTGCCGGCGCCGTGGCCCGACCAGGTGCCGAGCAGGTGAGCGAGCGCGGCGATGTCGGGATGCAGATCAGGTGAAGCGTCGGCCATCGCGTCACCCTTCCACACGGGGCGGGCGGGGTGCGTCCAACAGGTCCACGAGATCGCTCATGTTGGCGAACAGAATCGCCCCGGCGGCCGCCAGCACCCCGTCCGCGGCCAGACCGCCCGTGAACCCGTACGCCGTCATTCCGGCAGCGATCGCCGCCTGCACCCCGAACGGGCTGTCCTCCACCACGGCGCAGCCTGCCGGATCGACGTCCATCCGCGCCGCGGCGTGGACGAAGAGGTCGGGCGCGGGCTTGCCGTGCGCCACTTCGTCGGCGGAGAAGATCCGGCCGTCGAACCGGTCCCACAAGCCGGTGATGCCCAGCGTGGCCCGCATCTTTTCGTGGCTCCCGCTGGAGGCCACGCACGTCGGCACACCGGCAGCGTCGATCGCATCCAGCAGGTCGGCGATTCCCTCGACTGCTTCGAGTCGGGTCTCGAACGCCGAGCGGATCTCGATCGTCGAGGTGACGTCGAACTGCTCGGTCAGTTCGCGGCCGAGACGCCGTTCCACCTCGGCGAGCATGCTGGCCGACGAGCGTCCGACGAAGCGTTCGACCACCTCGTCGGGCGTGATGGGCCAGCCGAGCTCGGTGAGGACGCGGGCCTCGACATCGACAGTCAGCCGCTCGCTGTCGACGAGGACACCGTCACAGTCGAAGATCACGAGATCGGGCCACACCGGAGCGGAACGGTAGCGGCTCGCTCTGGGCAGCTTCACTCATATCCCGCACCCGGGCGGCAGGCTCTACGATCCCGCAGCGCACGCGTCGGCGTGCGTGGGGTCGCCGCGTGTGCCGCGTCGAAGAGCAGGGGGCATGATGTCGAATCGTTCTGGGTCACGGTGGACGGCCGGGATCGTCATCCTTGTCGCGGCGCTTACGCTCGCCACCGGCTGCGATGCCGGGACGGTCCTTCGACTCCCGGTCCAGCGGGCCGGGCGGCGCTGCACCGGGTCGGGATTCGCCCGCGACTCACGCAACGTCCTGCAATGCGTGAACAAGCGGTGGAAGGTCTCGATGTCGCTGACTCGAGCGATCAACCTCATCGATCAGTACAACGCGTCACAGACGACGACCGCGCCGCCTGCGACGACGCCTCCTCCGACGGCACCCCCGGTCACCGTCCCGCCTCAGCCCGTCGTGGCGGTCGGCCTCGCCGCGGGACGCTCCCACTCCTGCGCGCTGCTCTCGACGGGCCACGTCGCGTGCTGGGGTGGCAACAACCAGGGGCAGCTGGGCGACGGGTCGACGGCCGACCGGGCCGCACCCACGGAGGTCCTCGGGATCTCGACTGCCACACAGATCGCCGCGGGCGGAGGGTCGACGTGCGCGCTGCTCGCCAACGGCACCGTCGCCTGCTGGGGCGACAACACGTCGGGGAAGCTGGGCGACGGGACGACGACGCAGCGGAACACCGCCGTCACCGTGTTGAACGTCGCGAACGCCACCCAGGTGACGGTCGGCCTCGGGCACGCCTGCGCCCGCCTGAGCGACGCGACGGTCAAGTGCTGGGGGGCGAACACCGCCTATCAGCTCGGTGACGGCACCAACGCGGTCCGATCGACCGCCGTGGTCGCCGGCGGCGTCACCGGTGTCGCCGAGGTTCACGCCGGAGCCGCGTTCACGTGCGCGCAGCTGCTCGACGGCACAGTGAAGTGCTGGGGGACCAACATCTACGGCCAGTTGGGCAACGGGACCACCGATACGTTCACCGTCCCCGTGGCGGTCTCGGGGCTCAGCGGCGTGACCGACCTTGCGGTCGGCGACTCCCACTCCTGCGCGATCACGGCTGGCACCGCTCGATGCTGGGGTGCCAACTCCAACGGCGGGATCGGCGACGGTACGGCGACCAGCCGGCCGTCGCCCACGCCGGTCGTCGGGCTCGTCGGCGCGGGTGCCGCCGCCACCGGCACCGCGTTCTCGTGTGCGCTGATCTCGTCGGGTGGAACCGCCCGCTGCTGGGGCTACAACATCTCGGGGATGCTGGCGGACGGAACGACCACCGAACGCCGCACGCCGGTCGACGCCGCGGCACTGTCGGGAGCGACACAACTGGTCGCCGGCGACTTCCACGTGTGCGCGATCGTCCCGGGAACGGGAGTGCGGTGCTGGGGGTCCAACGATCGAGGCCAGCTCGGCTTCGCGACGACCCTGACGTATCAGCCGTACCCCGGCACGGTGCCGGGAGTCTGACCTCCTGCGGGTCGATGGGTTCCGGTCGGTCTACGGTGACGTGATGGTGCTCAACGAAGCAGCCCAAGCTGCGCTCAACAGCTCGAAACTCGCCCACCTCACGACCATCAACCCCGACGGCAGCACCCAGGTGTCCGTCGTGTGGGCGAAGACCGACGGCGACGACATCCTCATCGGTCACCTCGGCGCCGGTCAGAAGGTGCGCAACCTCGACCGCGATCCCCGGGCCACCGTCACGGTCATCACCGGCGAACGCAACGAGATCGGTCTCGACGAGTACATCGTCGTGCACGGCCTGGCGACGACCGAGGCCGGCGGCGCACCGGAGCTGCTGCAGGAACTGGCGCACGGATATCTCGGGCCGGACGTGAAGTTCCCCCCGATGCCCGACCCGCCCCCGGGCACGGTCATCCGCATCACCGCGAACCGGGTCGGTGGCGTCGGTCCCTGGACCGAATAGGGGAGATCGCCCATCGAGGCACTCGGAGCGGATCCGTACCGTCGGACCCGATGTCTCTTCACCGATCCGTCGTCGCCGCCGCACTCGCTGCGACGCTCCTGACCGCCGGCTGCTCGGACGACTCGAGTGCCGATCCGACGCCCGTCACTGCCGGCCCGACGACGACCGTCGACCCGACGACCACCGCTGGCCTCGAGTCGACGACGACCGTCGCCGACGACGCCGCCGCCACGTCGACGACATCGGCATCGCCGACGTCCCCGCCGGTGACGAAGCCGCTCACCACCGCGCCGCCGAGCGAGCTGCTCACCGAGGTCGCCGCGGCGTACGACGCCGCGTACGCGGATCTGCTGGCGGCCACGATCGCTGGTGATGAGAACTCCCCGGCACTCGCAAACCACATCGCCCCGGGCCAGCTTGAGACCTGGCGATCCACGATCCGAGGCCTGCGCGAATCAGGGACAACGGTTCGTACGGTTGAGTCCTCGGGGCCGCTGCGCCGAATCGAGGGCTTCTCGCAGGTCTCGGACACGATGGTCGAGCTCAACGTCTGTCGCTTCCCCAACGAAGAGAGCGTCGACCCGAAGGGTGTCATCACGCCGCCCGGGGATCGACCGTATCGCTATCTCGAAACTCTCGAGCTAATCGACGGAGGATGGAAGTGGAGCGGACGCGAATGGATAGACCCCTCCGACGAATACTCGGACTGCTCACTGCCGTAGGGGTAGTGCTGACGCCCGGTCCTGCCGGGGCACAGACTGCTGGTTCGTCTCCGCCACCCCTGCACGGTGGCTCTGGCGTGCACACCTCCGGGACTCGCACCGACACTGGGGCGCAGGCGACGGTCGGTGCCGGGTCGCAGCAGTCGGTGATCCCGACCTCGGGGCGCAACGCGCATCGTGGCAAGGGCGCCGGCAAGGTGACGTGCACGTTCAAGACGATCGACATTGCGAACCCGTTGGGCGGCACCGGCGCCGACGCCGGCAACCCCTACGACCTCCCGGTCGGGACGCAGGTTTGGCGATCCTGCTTCGACACCTCGACGGGCGCCCGGGTGGAGGGGCCGACGTTGTACACGTCGACGGGTCCGGCCGCAGGCGGTGGCGGTGGGCCGAGCCTGACCGCGCAGCTCGTGGACACGGCGCTCGCCAACATTGACATCGACTTGCCCGAGCCGCGGTTCTCGCCCCCGAACCAGACGTTCCCCAACTTCGACACCTGGCTCTGGACGAACGACCTCCCCACGCAGACCGCGTCGGCGACGGCGGCCGGGGTGACGGTCATGGTGTCGGCGAAGCTCACGACGACGAAGTACGAGATCAACGCAGTGCCCGGCGAGGTGTCCCGCGACGATGGCGTCGTCGTCACCTGCACCGGGCCACCGAAGGCGTTCGATCCGGCTGTACCGGTCCGCGACCAGACGACGGCGTGTCATCACCGGTTCGCAGCGCCGACCCGCGATCTCACGATCGACACGACGGCGACCTGGCGACTCACCTGGTCGGCGACCAACGGCACGACCGGCGACCTCGGCACCATCGATCGCACCACCACCACGCCGTACCGCGTGCAGGAGAAGGAGACGGTGATCCGGACCGGCACGTGAGCACGAGGTGCCGAGGCGTCGGCCGGCGCTCCGAATCGTCCTGATCGATAGTGTCGTGCCATGAGCGCGAGCCCCCAAGGCCCGGATTGGTGGCAGGCGTCGGACCTGCGGTGGTACCCGCCCTCGATGCAGCCCGCTCGGCCGGTGTTGCCGTCGCCACCGCAGGCACCGGAAGCACGGCTGGTCACCGCACCGACGACGCTTCGCACGGGCGAACGGACGAGCGCCCAGGTCCTGCGCAACGGCATCATCCTGCTGGTCATCCTCGTCGCGATCGCCGGCGGAATCGGATGGGGCTGCGACTCGGTGCTCGACGAGGTCGATCTCGACTCCGTCCCGGCGGGCACGCCGTCCCGCGAGGCAAGCGCCTGCCGGACCGAACTCGCAACGCTCCGCACGGCCGTCGCCGCGGCCAACGCCACGCCCGAGCCCGACGTGTGGTCGGACTACCTGCGGGCCCCCGAGGCGCTCCGGTACTGGACCGTGGCCGGCCAGGAGGTGGTCCCGATCGCGGCCCTGCCGCCCGGTTGCCCCTGACGGGAGTAGCCGACCGGGAGGTCGGCACCGGTCAGTCGTTGATGCCGGTCAGTCGTTGATCACCACGACTCCGCACAGCTTGTCGTAGAGCGTCTGGTAACGGCGGTCGAACAGGTTCCAGAGCGACGGCAGGTACACGAGGAGGACGAGGAACACGAAGACCGACGCGACGAACGCGTTGGGCACGACGTGGGTACGGAACGAGTCGGGCGCCTCCAGGTCGGTGCCGACGAGTCGGGTGAGGCCGTACAAGAACGCGGGAATGAGGAACACGAACTGGAGGACGGACGCCAACAGTGCCCGAACGAACGCAAGGCCGCTCGACACCCCGCCGCGACCGCGGGCGGGGACGAGCTTGATGTGCATCGCGCTCATACCGACGGTCGCCCCGGTGCTGCCGATGCGGCCGGGCACGAAGCGCCACCAGATGAAGAGGTTGACGCACACGTTCGCGAGCAGCAGCACGACGAGCAGGGCCGCCGATCGCGTTGCACTGACGAAGGCCATGCCGACGAGTTGGAACACGAGATTGACCGGGATGTTGATCAGCCCCAGCACCAGGCCGTCGATGAACGCGCCAGCGAGGCGCCGCCAGAACCCGGCGTAGCTGATCGGCACGTCGCGGACGCCGTACTCCGCATACACCGAACCGCGAGGTGCGGTCGGCACCGGTGCGCCCCAGGCGGGAGTCGGTGCGCCCCACCCCGGCGCGCCCCACGTTGAGGTCGGCGGCCCAGCGGGGGTCGGTGGACCCCACGGCACGTTGGCCGGCGGGCCGGCCGGAGGCGGAAGTTCGCCACCGGCCAGCCCGTCAGTCCACGACATGCCGCAAAGAGTAGGTGGAGTTGCCCAGCGAGGGCGGAGTGGAACTCAGACGCGTTCGATGACGGTGGCGGAGCCCATACCGCCGGCGGCACACATCGCAACGGCACCCCACTGCGAGTCGGTGCGCTCGAGCTCGTTGAGCATCGTGACGATCATGCGAGCACCGGTGCAGCCGATGGGGTGACCGAGCGAGCAGCCCGAGCCGTTCTGGTTGACGATGCCCTCGTCGAGCCCGAGGCGGCGGGTCGCCGCCACGGCGACGGACGCGAACGCCTCGTTGATCTCGACGGCCTGCAGGTCGGAGACGCCGATGCCGGCCTTGGCGAGCGCCTTGCGCATGGCGGGCTCGGGCGTGAGGCCGGTCTCCTCGGGGGTGAGGGCCACCGACGCCCATCCGCGGATCACGGCAAGCGGCTTGAGGCCGTGGGCCTCGGCGTAGGCGCGGGACACGATCGTGAGCGCAGCGGCGGCGTCGTTGAGTCCCGACGCGTTGCCGGCCGTGGTCGTCGCCCAGTCGTACTGCGGGTTGAGCACACCGAGCGAGGCGAGCTTCTCGAGCGTGGAGCCACGGCGGGGGTGCTCGTCGACGGAGAACTCGCCGCCGCCGGGGAGGGGCACGGGCACGATCTCGTTCTTGAAGCGGCCTTCGTCGATGGCGCGGATGGCGTTCTGGTGGGACGTGAACGCCCACAGATCGGCGTCCTCGCGGCTGATGCCGGCGATGCGGGCGGCGTTGTCGCCGACGCCGAGGGCGGTGTTGAACGGGGGAGCGAGTTCGGTGGGCTCGTTGGCCGGCGAGAGCCAGAAGCTCTCCTCGCCCTTCGAGCTGGCGGGAGCGGTCGTCATCGACTCGACACCACCGGCGAGGCCGGCGTCGATCATTCCGGCCGAGATGTTGGCGGCGACCCACTGGACGCCGGCCATGCCCGAGGCGCACCAGCGCTGGGTGGCGACGCCCGGGAGGTTGTTCAGGCCGGCGCGGATCGCGGCATTGCGGCCGATGTTGCCACCGCCCTGGAACGACTCGCCGAAGCCCATGTCCTCGAAGTCGGCGGGGGCGATGCCCGAACGCTCGACGGCTTCCTTGATCACGAGCTCGGCGAGGGCGAAGGCGTCCACCCCACCGAGCGAGCCCTTGTAGGCGGTGGCGATCGGCGTGCGAACGCCGCTGACGATGACGACATCGGTGGACATTGAGGATTCCCCCTGGGATTCTGACGGTTCGTCAGATTGTGTCATGTAGCGTCGCTCGCCGGGAAGCCGGAGACCCGGGAGGTCGGTACTGCCGTGAAGCTCGACACACAGCTGTTCGGTCTCGGGGAGGCTCAGGCGCGGGCGGCGGTGCTCGCCGAACTCGGTCTCGACGGCGTGTTCACGTTCGAGGGGCCCCACGACGTGTTCACACCGTTGGTCCTCGCCGCGCCGGGAACGTCGCTCGACCTCTACACCAACGCCGCCATCGCCCTGCCCCGCAACCCGATCCAACTCGCCCACCAGGCGTGGGACCTGCAGGCGCTCAGCGAGGGGCGGTTCGCGCTCGGCCTCGCCAGCCAGATCCGCACCCAGATCGAGAAGCGGTACGGCACCGACTTCCATCCGCCCCTCGGTCGTATGCGCGAGCTGGTGGCGGCGATGCGGGCGATCTTCGATTCCTGGCAGAACGGCAGTCGCCTCGACTTCCGCGGCGACTACTACACCCACACGCTGATGCCGCCGCTCTTCAACCCCGGCCCCCTCGAGTGGGGCCCGCCGCCGATCTGGCTCGGCGGCCTCGGGCCGAAGATGGTGGAGATGGCCGCAACGGTCGGCGACGGCCTGCTCGTCATGCCGTTCTGCACCGAGCGGTTCTTCACCGAGCACACGCTCGTTGCCGTCGATCGCGGCCTGGCGGCGTCCCAGCGTTCCCGGGCCGACTTCAGCATCGTGTGCGAGTCGATCATCGCGGTCGGGCGTGACGAGCAGGAGCTCGCCACCGCGACCGAGGGCGTTCGCTTCCTGCTCAGCTTCTACGGCTCGACGCCCGCCTATCGGCCGGTGCTCGACGCGCACGGTTGGGGCGATCTGCAGACCGAGCTGAACGCCATGACCAAGTCCAACCAGTGGGACCGCATGCCGGCCCTGATCGACGAGGAGATGCTGCGCACACTCGCGATCGTCGGCAGTCCCGCCGAGGTTGCCGACCAGCTCGTGGCACGATTCGACGGGGTCGCCAGCCGGGTCGGCTTCTACTTCCCCTACGCCATCGCCGACGACCTCATCGCCGATCTGGTGAGTTCGGTGCGGGAACGGGTCAGTCGATCCAGGTGATCATCGGCACCGAACGCCGTCCGAGCGGTTCCTCGCCGGTCGGGTGGCTGAGGTAGACGGCGCCCACGACGAAGGTTCCTTCGGGGAACCCGCACAGTTCGGCGACGGCGGGCGACCGTGGCGGCGACACCGTCGACCACAACGTTGCCAACCCGCGGGCGGTCGCCCCGAGGAGGAAGTTGCTGATGCCGGCAGCAACGGCGTCGCGGTTCTCGCCGGTCGTCATCTCGTCGGGCCCGGGTGTCGAGCCCACCATCACCACCGCCGCCGAGCGGAGGTACTTCGTGCGGGTCTTGAGGATCTTCGCCTCGTGGCCGCCGGCGGCCTGCAGCGCATCGGCAATCGTCTCGCCCAGGACCCGGCGACCGTCGCCGGTGAACACGGCGAAGCGCCATGGCTCGGTGCGCTTGTGGTTCGGCGCCCACGTCGCGAGGGCGCAGAGCTCCTCGATGACGGTCGGATCGACCGGCGTGTCGGGGTCGAGCAGCTTGGTGGTCCGACGCGCCCTGATGAGGCGGCCGAGCTCGTCGGCGTCGAAAGTCATGGCGCCATCCTCCCAGACCCGATCGGAGACCGAGGTGGCGGCGGTCGATCCGACCTACGCTGGTCACCGTGGAGCCTGACCGAGCGCCCGCCGAGTCGTCGCCCCGGCCCGGCACCGACGCGGCGCTGGCCGCGCTCCGGGGCACCGAGCTCCTGATCGAGAGCCTGCCGGGGGCGATCGTCGTGTGGGATGTCGACGGGACCGTGCTCGCCTGGAATGCGAACGCCGAGCGACTGTACGGCTGGACATCGGGCAACGTGCTCGGCCATCACATCGGCGAGCTGCTGATCCTGCCGGCCGAGCTCGACGCCGCGTACGAGATCGCGTTGGGGGTCGAGGCGGGGGAGAGTTGGACCGGCGACCTGACGATCGTGCGCGCCGACGCGACGCCGGTGCGGATCCACACCGCGCTCCGACCGTTGCGCAACGAGCACGGCGAGATCGTCGGCTCGATCGGCGTCGCCGACGACGTGACCGATCAACGGGCGATCGAGGACCGCGCCGCCGAGCTCACGAACCATCTGCTGATGGCGCTCGCCGGTGGCGAGTTGGGCACGTGGCGCCGGGATCTCGACACCGACGAGATCGTGTGGGACGAGAACATGGAGCGGCTCTACGGACTGGAGCCCGGCACGTACGACGGCACCGCCGAGAGTTGGTACGCCATGATCCACCCCGACGACCGGGACGCGACCCGGTCGACCATCGCGGCCGCGGTGGCGACCGGGTCGTCGTACCAGGTGGAGTACCGGGTGCTGCATCCCGACGGTTCGATCCGGTGGCTGCAGGGCCGCGCCATGGTGACCCAGCACAGCGACGGCTCGGTGGCGGGCACGATCGGGTGCTCGGGTGACGTGACCGACCGCAAGCTCGTCGAACTCGAGAACGAGCGTCGGGCGCTCGAGGCCGAGCGACTCCTCGAGGCGGGGAGATTGCAGCGGCGGCGACTCGAGTTCCTGTCGGGCCTCAACGACGCGGCGATGGCCGCCGACGACCATCAGGCGCTCATGCAGGCGGTGACCGAGGCTGCCGTCCCGACCCTGGGTGACTGGTGCTCGCTCCACTTCTTCGAGGGATCGACCGTTTCGGCGAACCCCGACATCATCTTCGCCCACCACGACCCCGAGCGGATCGAGTGGCTGCGTGATCTGCTCGCCCACCATCCGTACGACCCCGACGCCCCCCTCGGCGCTGCCGCCGCGGTCCGCGAGGGCGTCACCCAGTTCATCCCGTCGTTCTCCGGCGAGTTCCGCGAACGGCTGATCGACAACGCGGTTCGGGCGACGCCCGACCAGGCGCGGGCCATCCTCGACGAGCTGATGCCGACGAGCCTGATCGCCGTTCCCCTCGTGACCAAGCGTGGGGTCATCGGCGCCATGCAATTCGTGAGCGCCGAGTCCGGCCGTGTCTACGACGCCGACGATGTCGCCCTCGCCGAGACGGCCGCCGGTCGGGTCGCCGAGGCCCTCGATGCCGCGTGGCTGCGCGACCAACAGCGCAACGTCGCCAACGTCCTCCAGTCGGCGCTGCTGCCGGCGCGCCTGCCCGAGATCGACGGAGCCGGCATCGCCGTTCGGTACTGGGCGGCCGGCGCGGCGAGCGAGGTCGGCGGCGACTTCTACGACGTGTTCGCGATCGGACCCGATCGCTGGGCCGTTGTCATCGGCGACGTGTGCGGCACCGGCCCCGAGGCAGCCGCGGTCACCGCGCTCGCGCGGCACACGATCCGCGCCGCCGCCACCCACGGGGCGAGTCCCGTCGAAGTGCTCGAGTGGCTCAACGACGCCATCCTGGCCAGCGACACCGACCGCTTCTGCACGGTGCTCTACTCGACCCTCGAACGGATCGACGCCGAGTCCGGGCACTGGAGGTTCACGTCGGTCGCCGGTGGCCACCCGCTCCCGTTCCTGGCTCGCGCCGGCGAAGCGGCGTCACCGCTCGGCACCGCCGGGACGCTGTTGGGTGTCATGCCGACCGTCCGCCTCACGCCCAGCGTGGTCGATCTCGGACCGGGCGACACCGTGGTGCTGAACACCGACGGCATCACCGATGTGCCTGCCCCGCACGGGATCGACGAGGCGACGATGGCCGACATCGTGACCGCGGCCACGGCGGTGGCCGGCCCTGCCGAGACCGTTGTCGAGCACCTCGGGTCGGCGGTGCAGCGCGTGTTGCCCATCCCGGAACGCGACGACGACATCGCCCTCGTCGTCGTGCGCATCGCCGGTGGCGACCTCGTCGACCTGGCGGGCGCGGACGATGTCTCCGTGGAGGAGCTGGTTGCCGAGCGTGAGTTCGAGCCGGAACCGCAGTCGGTCTCGGCAGCCCGGGAGTTCGTGATCGCGAGCGCGGCGAGGCCGCCCCTCGACGACCTGTTACGACTCGCGGTCTCGGAACTCGCGACCAACGCGGTGATCCACGCCCGGAGTTCGTTTCGCGTCCGGGTCGTTGCCGCCGGTGCTGGCGTCCGCATCGAGGTCGCCGACCGCAGCGAGCGGATGCCCGTTCGCAACCATCAGCCCTACGACGCGGTCAGCGGACGTGGGATCGGCATCGTCGAGCACTTGTCGACGAGCTGGGGCGTCACGCCGACACCTGACGGGAAGTCGATCTGGTTCGAACTGCAGCCGTGATGGCCAGCAGTCAGAGCTCAACCGATGACGCAAGGCCATCGGTGGGGTGCTCCGGCTCTGGCGATGAGCGGCTGTCGATGGAAACGGGGAAGTAGACTACATGTATGACACAATCGTCTACCACGATTCGCGTGAGCACCCAGCAGCGGGACCGCCTTCGGCGCCTCGCCGCTGAAGCCGACGCGACCATGGCTGACACGCTCGATCAAGCCCTCGAGGCCCTGCGTCGAGCGCGGTTCTACGGCGCGATGAGTACGGCGGAGCAGCAACTCCGAGCCGACCCGGAGGCCTGGGCGGCCTATACCCGAGAGCGCGACGAGTGGCTCGAGCCCGAAGCGGGCGGAGCGTGAACTTCGGCGACATCGTCGAGGTCGACTTCGGAACACCGATCGGGTCGGAGCCCGGCTTCACCCACCCCGCCGTCGTCACCACTGCCGACGCGTTCCTTCGCTTCCGTCCGTCGACGGTGTTCGTGGTTCCGCTCACGTCCACGACGCGGACGTTCCCGAGTCACGTTGCGATCGAGCCCGATGATGAGAACCGGCTGCGGCGGACGAGCTACGCCTTGGTCGAGCAGATGCGTGCTGTGGCGCGCGAACGGTGCTCCGCACCGGCTGGAAACGTCGGACCGGCCGTGTCGCACCAGATCCTCGACGTGCTCGCCATGATCACCGGCATGCCGTGACCGGTGCCTTCGTGTCAACGCGAGATGCCGCGATCCGACCTGGGCGAACGACGCTCGACGTCTCGGCTCGATGTTGATCAGCGGTGCACTGAGGGGTCGGTCTGCGTGACGCGGGTGCGCACGGTGAACACCGAGTCGCCCGAGAGGACACCGCCGCGCCCGAACAGGCGGCCGAACTGCCAGTTGCTGAGGCCCAACTCGGGCTTGCCGAGCGCGTACTGACCGTCGACCCAGCGGGTGAACCCGTTGCCGACGAACGGTGCGTCGACCAGTTCGTAGAAGTGGTCCTGCGCGGCCGCGTCGGTCGAGATCAGCGACGCGACGAAGCGAGGGGAGTGGTCGTTGAACAGGGCGATGGCCTCGTCGACGTCAGCGACGATCACCAGGCTGATCTCCGGTGACTCCTCCCATTCCCACTCCGTCCCGAGCTCCTCGAGGGCGATGAGCTCGGCGCCGGCCTCGCGCACGGCACCTCGGGCGCGGGTGATGTCGGTCGGCTCGAACCACTCGGCGGGGACGTACGACTCGCTGCCGGCGGCGACGTGGAGCTTCGGGTTGGTGCCGCGACGGTCGGCAGCGGCGCCGAGCGATGCCAGCACCACCGGCACGAGCTCGTCGGCGCGGTCGGCGACGATGCAGCAGACGTTGAGCGTGTTGCACACCTTGCGGTCGAGTGAGTGGAGCACGGCGGCGGCGAGCGTCGTGCCGTCGGCCGCCGAGTCGGCGACGATCCAGGCGCCGCCGGTGCCGTGCAGGCTCACCGGCACACCGGCCTGGCGGGCCACCGTGCCGAGCTGCGTGACCGCAGGGCCCGACCCGCGAGCGACAGCAAGGCCGAGCCGAGGGTCGGAGAACATCGCCCAGCCGGCAGCGTGTGCCGCCGAGTCGACGAGCGACGCGGCACCGGCGGGGAGCCCGGCCTCGGCGAGCGCCGGGTCGAGCGCGTGCTCGACGATCGCTCGGGCGGTGCCGAGAGCGTCGGACCCGATGCGGAACACGACGGTGTTTCCGGAACGGATGACGCCGCACGCATCGGCGAACACGTTGGGACGGCCCTCGAACACGAACCCGACGACGCCGAGGCCGGCGCGGCGCAGTTCGACCGACCAGCCGTCGTGCTCGACCGCGTCGATGACGGCGCCGCGGCCCGACTCGGCGGTCGCCCACGAGCGAAGCCCGCTGACCATGTCGGCGCGCATCGTGTCGCTGAGGACGAGGCGGGTGGTGGAGCGGCCCCGAGCCTTGGCGGCCTCGATGTCGGCCTGGTTCGCCGCGGCGATCGGGGCGAACGACTCGGTGTCTTCCAGACGGCGGGCGAACGCTTCGAAGAACGCGGTGATCTGCTCGTCGGTGACTGCGCCCATCCGGGCGAACGCGTCGCTCGCTGCGCCCACGGCGGCTGCGGCGGTTGCGCCTTCGGCAGCGGGGATGTGGAGGACGGTCTCGCCCACGACGGCGAGGCGATCGCCCGGTGCGAACGCGTCGGCGAGTTCGGGCGTGACGCGGATGACCTGGTCGCCCCCGGCGAGGATGGCCATGCCGGCGGTCAGGTCGGTGAGCGGTTCGATCGACATGGCGCAGACGCTACCTCGGGTGCGGTTTCGCCCCGACGGTGAGACGCTCATGCAGTGAGCAGGGCCGGCGAGATGGTCGACCCAGTGAACGGTCGACTGAGAGCGAACGCACGCTGTTTGGTAGAAACAGGGCATCCCGTAGGGGGAGTGTCGAGCAGGGGGAACCAGGAGTGTCGGATCTGATCTCAGCGCTGGCCGCCATCGTCGGCGATGCCAACGTGCGAACCGCCG
>CALMLJ010000475.1 GCA_937868025.1 uncultured Acidimicrobiaceae bacterium | reverse complement strand
TCGACCGAGGCCGAGATCGGCACCGAGTCCCGCAGCTTCTGGGGCGAGCCGTTCGAGACGTGGAGCACCAACAACCTCGTCGGCAGCCCCGAGCAGGTGGCCGAGAAGCTCGAGGCCTACCGCAAACTCGGCGTCGGTGGTGTGGTGCCGTGGATCGCCGACTTCCCGTCGACGGAGACCCTGGAGCTGTTCGCCACCGAGGTCATGCCCAACTTCCGCTGAGCGTCGCGCCACCGGTTCTGTCCTGCAGTTCTGCCCCTGGAGGGGCGAATCTGCAGGACAGAACCGGTGAGGCGCTGGGTTCCTACTCGTACATCCGGACGATGACCTCGGCGACGCAGCTCGGCTTCGACGCACCCTCCACCTCGAAGGTGTAGAGGTAGGTGCACTGGGCCTGACCGGGGGCGAGTTCGTCGATCTCCTTGATCTCGACACCGAGACGGAGCTTCGAGCCGACGGGCACGGGGCTCGGGAAGCGCACCTTGCCGCAGCCGTAGTTGACGCCCATCTTGAAGCCGGTGGCCTGCATGACCTGCGGGGCGAGCATCGGGCCGATGCTCAGCGTGAGGTAGCCGTGGGCGATGGTGCCGCCGAAGGGACCGTCCTTGGCGCGCTCGGGATCGACATGGATCCACTGGTGGTCACCGGTCGCCTCGGCGAACTGGTTCACCCGCTCCTGGGTGATCTCCAGCCAGTCGCTGTAGCCAAGGTGCTGTCCGACGAGTTCCTTCATGCCGGCGATGCCGTTGATCTGAGTAGCCATGGCGGCGATTCTTGCTCAGCGCGGCGGTGGTCGGCGAATGAACCGCCGGTGCCGGGTTACTGGCCGCGGAGGCGGCGGCTGTGCTCGTCGAGGCGGCGGCGCTCGTCGGGCGTGAGACTGTCCATGCCCGAGGCGCTGATCTTGTCGAGCAGCCAGTCCATGTCGGCCTGGTCGGCGCGGTCGAGGCGGGCCTCGGGACGGATCGGGATGACCGGCGCCGGGTCCTTGTGCCGCCGCAACCCGCCGCCGGAACCACCCGAGCCCTTCGACTGCTTGCGCTGCTGCTTCTCGCGGGCGCGGTTGGCCTTCTGGTACGGGTCGCCGGTGATGAACTGGGGGAGCGGGATCTTGGGGATCTGGGTGAACTCGGTGATGCCGAAGGCGCGGGCCCCGAGGGCGGCGACGGCCAGCGAGGCCGCCCAGAAGGTGAGCAGGCCGCCGATGGGGGCGCCGGCGTTTCGGAGATCGAGGATCTGCAGGAGGTCGAAGACCTCGAACACCACCACGACCGCCCAGAGGGGGATGTTGAAGAACGTCCGGATCGTGGGGTGCCACAGCACGAGCACCACGAAGAGCGGGCTGACGAGGCGGCTGATGCCGGCGGCCCCGACGTATTCGAAACCGACGGTGACGACCGCAGGGATCACCACGAGCGCGCCGATCAGCCAGGCGAACCGCCGGCGGCCGAGCTCGCGCTCGATGTCGCCGCCGATCAGGTACATCATCGCGGCGGACAGGAGCAGCCAGATGCTGACGCCGTCGCTGAGCGGCCACGTGACGACGCGCCACACCTCGCCAGCACGAACGTCGGTCGCGTCGTAGAAGAGCGGGTCCCGGAAGATGGCCGCGGCGATGACACCGAGGACCATGAAGATGAGTGACGACGCGGCGAGGAGGACCGAGGTCGTGACCTCGACCTGGCCCACCTTGAACCAGCCGTGGTCGTCGTAGCGTTGGAACCGTTGCACGGCGATCAGTCTGGCAGCGTCGCCGGGCGTTTCGGTGCCAACTCCACCGACACGGTCCCCGAACCCGCTGCCTGCTGCCCGTGGAGTGTGCTCAGCTGGCCGCACGCGGCGTCGATCTCGGTGCCGCGGTTGGCGCGGATGGTGGCGTTGGCGCCGGCGTCGGTGAGGCGGTCCCGGAACTGCCGGACCCGTTCCCCCGACGAGCCGACGGTGGGGTAGCCGGGCGTCGGGTTGAGGGGGATGAGGTTGATGTGCGCCCGCAGCGACCGGGCGTACGCCGCGAGTTCATCGGCATCGGCGTCCCGGTCGTTGACCCCGGCGATCATCGCCCACTCGAAGCTGAGCCGGCGGTTCTTGACGGCGAGGTACTCCGCGCACGCCTCGGCGAGGGCATCGAGGGGGTAGCGCTTGTTGATCGGGACGAGCTCGTCGCGGAGACGGTCGTTGGCGGCGTGCAACGACACCGCGAGGTTGATCGGGAGCGCCTCGGTGGCGAGGCGCCGGATGCCGGGGATGATGCCGACGGTCGACACGGTGAGGTGGCGCGCCGAGATGCCGACGTCGGCGTGCAACCGCTCGACGGCTCCCCACGTCGCCGAGTAGTTCGCGAGCGGTTCGCCCATGCCCATGAACACGATGTTCGACACTCGTCGGGGCGTCGTCGCGTCGGCGGCGACCCGGGCTGCAGCGATGACCTGCTCGACGACCTCGCCGACCGTGAGGTGTCGTTCGAACCCGGCCTGGCCGGTGGCGCAGAAGCCGCAGGCCATGGCACACCCGGCCTGGGTCGAGATGCACACCGTGGCCCGGTCGGGATAGAGCATCAGGACCGTCTCGACGGTGGCGCCGTCATGGAGGCGCCAGAGGAACTTCGTGGTGTCGCCGTCGTCGCTCACCGAACGGGCGACGAGGTCGAGCGAGGTGGGGAGTTCGTCGTCGAGGCGGGCGCGCAGGGCCTTCGGCAGGTTGGTCAGTTCGTCGGAGCGGCGCAGTTGGCGGTACCAGCCCTCCCAGATCTGGTCGACGCGGTACCGCGGTTGGTCGGCGAGGAGGTCGGCGAGGCCGGACCGGTCGATGCCGTAGCGCGTCGGGGCCGTGGCGCTCACGGCGCTCACGGCCCGACGGCCGCGCTCGGGGGCGGCCCGAACGCGACGTCGGTCGAGTGGATGCGGAACCCGAGTCGGCGGTAGGTCGCCAACGCCCGATCGTTGTCGGACTCGACGTACAGCATGCCGACCGGGGTGTGGCGGCGGGCCCACAGCCAGTCGAGTCCGGCGACGGTGAGCGCGGTGCCGAGGCCCGTCCCGACCCGTGCCGGAGCGACGGCGATCACATAGATCTCGCCCAGCCGCGGTTCGGTTGCCGTCTCGGGATGGACCTTCGTCCAGCAGAACCCGGCCATGGTCCCGTCGAGATCGGCGATGCGGAAGTCGTCGAGGTCGAACCACGGCTCGGCCATTCGAGCCTCGAGGGTCTCGCGGGTCCAGCCGCCCTGTTCGGGGTGCCACGAGAACGCGGCATTGTTGATCGCGAGCCACGTGTCGACGTCGCGAGACGGGTCGAACGCCCGGGTGTCGAGCGTGGGTGGCGGCTCGGCGTCGTCGACCGGTGTGAGGTCGAGCGGGAGCGGCCGTCGCATCTGGAAGAGGCGGCGGTGCTCGGTCATGCCGATGTGCACTGCGGTGTCCTCGGCCGCCGACGACGGGTCGGTGATCCACCAACGCGGTTGGCCCTGGGACTCGTCGAGTCGGCCGCCGTGGCGTTCGATGGCGTCGGCGAGCTCGGCCTCGGTCGGGTGGCCCGGGCGGGGGCCGGTCGATGTCATGGGGACAGGCTACGTTCACCGCATGGCCCGACCGCGATCGCCGAAGGGGCGTGCCCGTCTCACCCACGAGCGGCTCGCCGTCGAATACCCCGAGGCCGAGTGCGAACTCGACCATACGAACGCCTTCGAGCTGTTGGCCGCCACGATCCTGTCGGCGCAGAGCACCGACCAGCGGGTCAACATGGTCACCCCGGAGCTGTTCCGTCGGTGGCCCACGCCGGCGGCACTGTCGGTAGCACCTCCCGAGGAGGTGCAGGAGGTCATCCACTCGACGGGGTTCTTCCAGTCGAAGACGAAGAGCCTGCTCGGCATGGCCACCCGGCTCGTCGAGGAGTTCGGTGGGGAGGTGCCGGGGGCGATGGCCGACCTCGTGTCGTTGCCGGGCGTCGGGCGAAAGACCGCCAACGTCGTGCGGAGCGTGGCGTTGGGCCTGCCGGGGTTGCCGGTCGACACCCACGTGCTCCGGCTCACGAAGCGGCTGGGCATCATCGAGCCGACCGACACCGATCCGGTCAAGGTCGAACTCCTCCTCAACCCGATGGTGCCCGAGGCGGAGCGGGGCGAGTTCAGCCTGCGCATCATCCTCCACGGCCGTCGGGTCTGCTTCGCCCGGAAACCCAACTGCGGTGGGTGTGTGCTCGCCGACTTCTGTCCGTCGGCCGGCGTCGGCTGAACACCGTTCGCGACAATCTGTCGCGATCCAGAACGGCGTTCCCGCGTTCTTGGGCAATCCTTCACGAACTCTTTGGGATTTCCAGTTAAGGGAGTCGCACTAATATGGTGTGACCTGTCTCCAGACGTCACGAAGAGTGGTACAGAAACACTGGACAGTGGTCGTTGCTCCCTGTAAGTTGTTCTGCACTCCGGGTGTCCGCCACCCGGAACCGGCGACAATGGGATCCCGCCACCCGTTTCGCCCGACCGGCGCCCCTTCGTGGTGGCGCCGGTCCTTGTTTTCCGGCAAGTTCGACCCTGCTCGAGCCATGACGCGCACCACCGAAACGCAGCGTTCGCGAGCCGCCGTGACGGAAGCGACACGCGTTACTGGCGGGCGCGAAGCTCTTTGACGAGGCGTTCGAGGCGGCGGCTCGCCGTCTTGAGCGAGCGCTCCACCTCCATGAGCCCGAGGGTGAGATCCTCGTCGTTGCTGCCGGTGAACTCGTCGACGGCCCGACCGATGCGGTGCACCAGCTGGTCCAGCGAGGACGCTGCGGAGGAGAGTTCGGCGGCTGAGCTCATCTCCGCCTGTCTAGCAGCGGTAACTGATTCTGGCCGCCGTTCGGGCGGACGGTAGCGTGCGGACCGTGTTGAACCGTCTCGACCTGCGCGCCATCGAGGGCGACGTGACCACCCACCTGCCCCGGCCCGAGGTCGCGTCGGACGGCCCCGTCGCTGCCGTGCGCTCGATCCTCGCTGCCGTCCGTGCCGACGGCGACGCCGCGCTCCACCGGTACACGAAGGAGTTCGACGGCATCGACCTCGACACCCTCCGGGTCGACCCTGCCGACATCGCGGCGGCGCTCGAACGGATCCCCGCCGATGTCCGCGACGCCCTCCACGTCGCCGCCGGCCGCATCGAGGCGTTCCACCGCACTCAGCTGCACGATCCGACCAGCTACGTCGACGGCGGCACGATCCGCAGCTTTGCCGTACCCGTCGACCGGGCCGGGTGCTACGTGCCGGGTGGGCGGGCCGCGTATCCGTCGACGGTGCTCATGACCGCGATCCCCGCCAAGGTGGCCGGGGTCGGTCAGGTCGTCGTGTGCGTTCCCCCCGACCGGACGACCGGGGCGATCGTCGACGTGACCCTGGCCGCGTGCGCGGTCGCCGGCGTCGACGAGGTGTACGCCATCGGCGGTGCGCAGGCGATCGGGGCGTTGGCCTACGGCACCGAATCGGTCGCCAAGGTCGACGTCATCTGTGGTCCCGGCAACAAGTACGTCGCCATCGCCAAGCGCGAGGTCGCCGAGGTCGTGGGCATCGCCTCGGCCTTCGCCGGCCCGAGCGAGATCGTCGTGGTGGCAGATCACTCGGCACCCCCGAGCTTCGCCGCCGTCGACGTGGTCGTGCAGGCCGAGCACGGGCCCGACGGCCTCGCCTGGCTGGTCTGTTGGGACGACACGGTCGCCGACTCCGTCAGCGCCGAGGTGGCCCGCATCACCACCGAATCGCCACGGCGCGCCGAGATCGAGTCGACCCTCGCCGTCGCCGGGTACGCCGTCGTGTGCCGCGACGAGGCGCAGGCCATGGAGGTCGCCAACGCCATCGCGCCCGAGCACCTGCAGCTGATGACCTCCGACCCCGAGGCCCTGGTGCCGTCGGTCCGGAACGCGGGCGCAATCTTCTGTGGACCCTGGTCACCCGCGTCGTTGGGCGACTACGTGGCTGGACCGTCGCACGTGCTCCCCACCGACGGCACGGCCCGCTTCAGCTCGGCGCTCACCGTCGGTGACTTCCAGAAGCACCACCACGTCATCACCTTCTCGCCGGCCGAGGCCGCGGCGTTGGCGCCCGCCGTCGAGGCGTTCGCGACGGCCGAGGGCCTCGACGCCCACGCGCTGTCGGCCCGCCTGCGTCGCGAGGCGTTCGAGGGCACGACCGACCCGGGGGCCCGCTGATGGCCCGCCCCCAGGTCCGCGACGACATCGCGATGATGTCGGGCTACCACTCGCCCCAGCTCGACGTCGCCATTCGCCTCAACACCAACGAGGCTCCCGAGCCGCCACCCGCCGAGTTCCGCGAGCGTGTCGCCGCGGCGACCGCCGACATCGCCTGGCACCGCTACCCGAGCCGCGACGCGGCCGGCCTGCGCGCTCGCATCGCCGAGGTCGAGAGAGTCGCTCCGGCCCAGGTGTTCGCGGCCAACGGGTCGAACGAGGTGCTGCAGACGGTGATGCTCGCGTACGGCGGGGCCGGTCGCACCGCCCTCACGTTCGAACCCACCTACGCGCTCCACGGCCACATCTCCCGGCTGGTCGGCACCCGGGTCGTGGAGGGGGAGCGCACCGACGACTTCGGTCTCGACCTCGACGTCGTCGCCCGGCTCATCGAGTCCGAGCGGCCCGCCGTCACGTTCCTGTGCTCGCCCAACAACCCGACGGGGGTCATCGAGACCGAGGCGACGATCCGCACCGTGCTCGACCTGGTGCACGCCGTCGACGGCCTCCTCGTCGTCGACGAGGCGTACGGCCAGTTCGCCCCGTGGTCGGCGCTCGAGCTCGTCGACGACGCCAACTCGCTCGTCGTGTCGCGCACGTACTCCAAGACCTGGTCGATGGCGGCTGCCCGACTCGGGTACGGCATTGCGCCGGCCTGGGTCGTCGAGGAACTCGACAAGGTGGTGCTGCCGTACCACCTCGACGCCGCCAAGCAGATCGCCGGCACCATCGCCCTCGACTACCTCGACGAGATGCGGGCCCGCGTCGCCACGCTGGTCGAGGAACGCGGCCGGGTGGCCGCGGCGCTCGACGACCTCGACGTCGACCACTGGCCGTCGGGTGCCAACTTCATCCTCCTGCGTCCTCGTCACCGCCCCGGCCAGGAGGTCTGGCAGGATCTCGTCGACCGCTCGATCCTGGTGCGCAACTGCGCGTCGTGGCCCCGCCTCGACGACTGTCTTCGCCTCACGCTCGGCACCCCCGACGAGAACACCGAGTTCCTCGCAGCGCTGGCTGCGAGCCTGGAGCCCTCATGACACGCAGCGCCTCCCGTAGCCGCACCACCAAGGAAACCGACATCTCGATCACGGTCGAGGTCGACGGTGACGGCACCAACGACATCGCCACCGGACTCCCGTTCTTCGACCACATGCTCGACCAGCTCGGTCGGCACGGCGGCATGAACCTGACGGTGCACGCCACCGGTGACCTTCACGTCGACGGGCACCACACCGTCGAGGACGTCGGCATCCTGCTCGGTGAGACGTTCCGCGAGGCGCTCGGCGACAAGGCCGGGGTGCGTCGGTTCGCGTCCGGTCTCTTCCCGCTCGACGAGGCGCTGATCGAGGTCGCGCTCGACCTGTCGGGCCGCCCCTACCTCGTCTACGACGTGCCGTTCGGTGAGGTGCTGCCGCTCGGGACCCCGCCGTTCAACCCCGAGATGGCCGAGCACTTCTTCCGCTCGTTCGTCGACGCCGCCCACGTCACGCTCCACGTGACCCGCAAGGGGGGCACGAACACGCACCACGTGATCGAGGCGACGTTCAAGGGGGTCGCTCGCTGCATCCGCGACGCCGTCCGAGTCGAGGGCACAGCCCTCCCGTCCACCAAGGGCGTCCTGTGAGCCGCGCCCCGGGGGTTTTGTGCTGCGAGGAGCGACACCTGCGTCGCACCTCGCACCACAAAACCCTGAGGGTGGGGTGGTGCTCGTGAAGCTGGCCGTCCTCGACTACGGCATCGGCAACCTGCGGTCGGCGCAGAAGGCGTTCGAACACGTCGGTGCCGACGCCCGACTCACCGCCGACCTCGGCGACATCGAAGCCGCCGATGCGGTCGTCCTCCCCGGCGTCGGAGCGTTCGGCGCCTGCATGGACGCGCTGCGGGCCTGCGGGCTCGACAGCGTCGCACTCGACGTCGTCGCGTCCGGCCGCCCGTTCATGGGCATCTGCGTCGGCATGCAGATGATGTACGCCAGCTCCGACGAGGACCCGGGCGCCGAGGGGCTCGCGATCTTCGATCTGCCGATCCACCTCCTGCCGGCCACGGTCAAGCGCCCGCAGATGCAGTGGAACCGCCTGGTCGCGAAGGATCCCGACCACCCGATGCTGCGCGGCCTGGTCGACCCGTGGGTCTACTTCGTGCACAGCTACGCCGCCGAAGGTGGCGACGAGGTCGTCGCCACCTGCGACTACGGCATCGACGTCACCGCCGCGGTCGCCCGCGACAACGTGTGGGCCACCCAGTTCCACCCCGAGAAGTCGGCCGACGCCGGCCTCACCATCCTCCGCAACTTCCTCACCTGGGCCGGCGAGCAGACGTGACCCGAAGGACGCCATGATCGATCTGTACCCCGCCATCGACCTGCGTGGCGGCCGCTGTGTCCGCCTCTACCAGGGCGACTACGACCGCGAAACGCACTACGGCGACGACCCCGTGAGCCAGGCCCGTGCCTTCGCCGACGCCGGCGCGCCGTGGATCCACGTCGTCGACCTCGACGCCGCACGCTCGGGCGAGGCCACCAATCGTGAGGTGATCGCCGCCATCTGCGCAGCGGTCGACGTGCCCGTGCAGTCGGGCGGTGGCGTCCGCACCGTCGACGCCGCCGCGGCGCTGGCGGACGCCGGTGTCAGCCGGGTCGTCATCGGCACCGCCGCACTCGAACAGCCCGAACTGGTCGACGCCGTCGCCGCCCGCCAACCCGTGGCCGTCGGACTCGACGCCCGCGGCAGCGACCTCGCCGCGCACGGCTGGGAGGTCAGCTCCGGTCTCGACCTGACGACCGTCGCCACCCGGTTCGCCGATGCCGGGGTCGCGGCGTTCGTGGTGACCGAGATCGCCCGCGACGGCACCCTCGAAGGTCCGTCGATCGAACAGCTGAGCTCCGTGCTGGCGGCGCTGTCACCCTTCGGGCCCGACGCGCCGGGCGTGATCGCATCGGGCGGGGTCGGAACGATCGATCACGTCACCGAGCTGGACGCCCTCGCCGTCGACGGCTCGCGCCTCGCCGGCGTCATCATGGGCCGAGCCCTGTACGAGGGGGCATTCACCCTGACCGACGCACTGTCGGCGGTGGGGGCGCGATGAACGTCACCCGGGTCATCCCGTGCCTCGACGTCGACGCCGGACGCGTCGTGAAGGGCACCAACTTCGTGAACCTCGTCGACGCCGGCGATCCCGTCGAGCTGGCGGCTCGCTATGACGCCGAGGGCGCCGACGAGCTGGTGTTCCTCGACATCACCGCTAGCTCGGACCGTCGCGACACGACCATCGACATGGTGGCCCGGGTTGCCGAGGAGGTGTTCATCCCGTTCACCGTCGGTGGCGGGGTGCGTTCGGTCGCCGACGCCCGTGCCCTCCTCCGCGCCGGCGCCGACAAGGTGGGGGTGAACACGGCCGCCGTCGAGCGGCCCGAGCTCGTTTCCGAGATCGCCGCCGAGTTCGGCGCCCAGTGCGTGGTCGTCGCCGTCGATTCCCGTCACACCGGCGCCACGCCGTCGGGCTGGGAGCTGTTCGTGCACGGCGGACGCACGCCCACCGGGGTCGACGTGCTCGAGTGGGTCGAACGCGTCGCCGCCCTCGGGGCAGGGGAGATCCTGCTCACCTCGATGGATCGCGATGGCACCAAGGACGGCTTCGACGTCGAGGTCACCCGAGCCGTCGCCGAACGGGTGAACGTCCCCGTCATCGCCTCGGGCGGCGTCGGCACGCTCGACCACCTCGTGCGTGGCGTCACCGAGGGCGGCGCCGACGCGGTCCTCGCCGCGTCGATCTTCCACTTCGGCGAGTTCACCGTCGCCGAGGCCAAGACCGCGATGGCCGACGCGGGCCTGACGGTCCGTCCCGCCCCGTAACCTGGCGCCGTGACATCACCCCTCGAAACGACCGTCCCCGAACCGGGCGACGACACCGTCCCGCCCGCAGCGACGGCCGCCAAGCCGATGGGCCGCCACGACAAGCTCCCCATCAAGATGCTGCAGGACCGCATCATGGTGCAGCTCGACGCTGCCGAGGGCGAGCGTCGCTCCACCGGCGGCATCCTGATCCCGGCCACCGCGCAGCTCGGCAAGCGCCTGAGCTGGGCCGAGGTCAAGGCCGTCGGTCCCGCCGTGCGCAACGTCGAGGTCGGCGATCAGGTCCTGTTCGATCCGTCCGACCTGTCCGAGGTCGAGGTCAGCGGCGACCTGTTCATCATCCTGCGCGAACGCGACGTGCACGCCGTCGCCGCCGAACGCCTCGAATTGGGCAGCACCGGCCTATATCTGTGAAACCAGCACCACCACTGAACGAGACTCCCACCATGACCGAGATCGCCACGACCCCCATCACCGCCGCTCCCGACGAGCTGGCCGCCGTGACCTACAACTCCGACGGCCTCGTCGCCGCCATCGTGCAGGACATCGCCACCAACGAGATCCTCATGATGGCGTGGATGAACGCCGAGACGCTGCAGATGAGCCTCGATCAGGGGCGCACGGTCTTCTGGTCCCGCAGCCGCCAGGAGGTGTGGCGCAAGGGCGACACGTCGGGCGACCGCCAGTTCATCCGCGAGGCGTACTACGACTGCGACGGCGACACGTTGCTGTTCAAGGTCGAGCAGGAAGGCAAGGGTGCGTGCCACACCGGCGCCTACAGCTGTTTCTTCCGGAGCTTCGGCGGTGGCACTGCCGTCGGCAGCGATGGCACCGCCGCGGGCAATGACTGACGTCATCCCGAGCCTCGACGAGTTCCGCGCCGCGGCGCGCCGCGCCAGCGTCGTTCCGGTCCGTCGGGAACTGCTCGCCGACCAGGTCACCCCCGTCGCGGTGTTCGGGCGCCTGTGCGCGGGCCAGGAGAGTGGGTTCCTGCTCGAGTCGGTCGACCACGGTGGTCGTTGGAGCCGTTGGTCGTTCGCCGGGCGTTCGCCCCGGGCGCGCATCGTCAGCAAGGGCGGCGTGATCACGACCGCCGGCGATCTCCCCGCCGATCTCGACGTGTCCGGCGGCATGCTCGCCACGGTCCAGCAGCTGCTCGACGCGTACCGGGCCGAGCCCGACGAGTCGTTGCCGCCCCTCCATTCCGGGGTGGTCGGGTTCCTCGGCTACGACGTGGTGCGCGAGGTCGAGCACCTCCCCGACGTCCCGACCGACGATCGGGGCTGGCCCGACGCGGTCGTTTCGGTGATCGGCGACCTGGTCGCCCTCGACCACTGGTCGCAGCGGGCGATCCTGATCTCGAACGTGTTCGTGCCCGACGGTGCCACCGACGACGAGCTGAACGAGCTCTACACCATCGCCGTCGACCGCATCGATGCCATGGCCGCGGACGGGGCCACGCCGATCGACGAACCGATGGTGTCGCCGCCCGACCGCTCCGACGATCTGCCCGACGTCACGTCGTCGATGGGCGCCGGTCAGTACGAGGCGGCGGTCGAGATCGCCAAGGAACACATCCGTGCCGGCGACATCTTCCAGGTGGTGCTGGCCCAGCGCTTCGACTTCGATCTCGACGCCGACCCGTTCGACGTCTACCGGGTCCTGCGGCAGATCAATCCGTCGCCGTACATGTACTTCATCCGGGAACCCGAGCTGTGTCTCGTGGGGTGCTCGCCCGAGCCGATGGTGCAGCTGCTCGGTGGCCGGGTCATCTCCCGTCCCATCGCCGGCACCCGGTTCCGGGGTACGACCGACGAGCACGACCGCAAGCTGGCCGCCGAGTTGCTCGAGCACCCCAAGGAGCGCGCCGAGCACATCATGCTCGTCGACCTCGCCCGCAACGACGTGGGCCGCGTCGTCGAGTTCGGCACGTGCCAGGTCGACGAGATGATGACGCTCGAACGGTTCAGCCACGTCATGCACCTCACCTCCCAGGTGTCGGGTGAGCTGGCGGCGGGCCGGACGCCCATCGACGTGCTGCGGGCCACGCTGCCGGCCGGCACGGTGTCGGGGGCACCGAAGGTTCGGGCCATGGAGATCATCGATTCGCTCGAACCGACCAAGCGGGGGCCCTACGCCGGGGTCGTCGGGTACCTCGACTTCTCGGGCAACATCGACACTGCCATCGCGATCCGCACGATGATCGTCGACACCGCGGCTCCCGACGGGTCCCCGGCTGCACGGCCGTACCGCGCCAGCGTCCAGGCCGGCGCCGGTGTCGTCGCCGACAGCGTCCCCGCCGACGAGGAGCTCGAGACCCGCAACAAGGCCAAGGCCCTGCTTGCAGCGGTGCGTCCCGCCGAGCGGATGGCGCGCCAACGCGCCGGCACGGCGGACTGAGCCCAGGGCCTGGCCTCCGGGGGCCAACGTCCGACGGGAAACCCGCCGGGCCCGGGTTCCACGCCGGAGTTCGGGATCAGGCCACCTGGATCAGTCGAGGGCCGAGTTGGTCATCCACCACTGGAGGAGGTCGGCGTCGCCGAACACCTCGAGCGGCTCGGTCGTGCCGCGGTTGGTGACGGCGGCGAGGAGATCCCCGGCGGCGCCCCGGGCGGCGACGGTGCCCTTGCCGTGCGCGTGGCTGATGTCGAACCCGTCGTCGCGGAGCTCGATCATCCATTCGCCCTCGGTGTCGGTCGCGTGCAGGTGCAGCGATCCGTCGCCCTTCAGGTTGGCGACGCCGCTGCTGAAGTAGGCCGACGCCGCGACGTTGCCGAGGTGTTCGTCGATGGCGTCGACGGCGACCTCGGGATCGACGCTCCACTCGGCCCCCGCCGCCTGCTGGGCGTCGATGCGGTGCACGAGCGTCTCGTGCAGCTGTCGTCGGGTCCACCACGCGACGTCGGTGCCGTCACCCCACGTCCACACCGGGGAGGCGCCATCAGCGGCTCGCAGCGTGGCCACGAGCCTGCGCCCGCCGTCGGCGAGCCAGTCGGCCCACTCGTCGGCCGTGGCGTCGGGGCCGGGCCGGGTCGGGTCCTGCGGCGCCCGGTCGCGTTCGGTGGCCAACGTCGCGACGAGGTGGGTCGCCCAGCGGTGGACCCCGCCGAGGTGCTTGGCAAGGTCGGCGACGGTCCAG
>CALMLJ010000474.1 GCA_937868025.1 uncultured Acidimicrobiaceae bacterium | reverse complement strand
GAGGAGATCTTCGGGCCGGTGCTGCCCGTGGTGTCGGTGTCGTCGGTCGACGAGGCCATCTCGTTCGTCAACGCCCGGCCCAAGCCGCTGGCGCTGTACATCTTCTCCAAGGCCAAGGAGACAGCCGACCGGGTGCTCGAGCGCACCAGCTCGGGCGGCGCCTGTGTCAACCACGCGGTCGTGCACATCCTCCCCGATGGGCTGCCGTTCGGCGGCGTGGGCCCCTCTGGCATGGGCTCGTACCACGGCAAGAGCGGGTTCGACGTGTTCAGCCACCACAAGTCGGTCGTGCGCAAGACCACCCGCCCCGATCCGCCCCTCCTGTACCCGCCCTACGGCGGCTGGCGCGAGAAGCTGGTCCGGTTCGTCTTCAAGTGAACTCAGCGCCCGATTCGGGCCGTTGAACCGGGGAGACGCCGGATAGCCTGAGAGCTTCCCCGATCACAGGAGTTCCCGTGCGCCTTGCCTCACTTGCCGTCCTGGCCCTCGTGTCCTCCGTCTCCCTCGTCGGCTGCGGCGACAGCGGCGGCGGCATCACCATTTCGAAGGAACCGGCGGCCAGCACGACGGCGGCCGAGGGCGACGACAACGGCGACTCCGGTTCCGACGACGACCGCCAGGCCGTCATCGACTATGTCGTTGGCGTCGGTGAGGACAGCATCGATCCCGAAGCGGGCGAGTGCGTCGCCGACGCTGTCCTCGGCGATCTGAGCTCGGACGGCCTGGACACGATCCGCGGCGGCGGCGATTTCGATCTGACCGAGTTCGAGTCCGACGACAACGACCTGCTCGTCGCTGCGCTCGACGATTGCGTCGACCTCGACCAGGCCCTCCGGGCATTCTCCGAGGGCATCACCTCGCAGGCCGATCTCCCGTTGACCGAGGACGAGGCGCAGTGTGTCTCCGGCGGTTTCGCCGAGGAGTTCACGAAGGCCGGCGAATTCATCGCCGCCGTCACCGCGATGGACGACGACGAGGCGGGTGCCCGGTTCTTCGAGGCGCTCGGTCCCTGCATGACCGACGAGTCGGCGGTGACCTTCCTCGCGGGGATCCTGAGTTCGCAGGGCCAGGACGAGGCGTCGGCGCAGTGCGTCGCCGAGTCGGTGGTCGGCACCGCCGGTGCCCAGACGATGCTCGGGTGGTTCTCCGAGGCGAGCACGTCGGGCGACTCGTCGGAGCTCGAGGTGGCGCTCAGCCGGGGCTTCCTCGACTGCGGCGTCGACACGGGCGACGGGAGCGCTCCCGTCGAGTCGATCCCGTCGATCGGCGGCGGGCTCTCCGGCAACTGAGATGCCGGCTCCTGAGGTTGTCCCGCTCTCCGGTCGCCGCATCGCCATCACCGGCGTGACCGGTCAGGTCGCCGCGCCCATTGCTCGCGCTCTGGCCGTCGACAACGAGGTCATCGGCCTCGCCCGCTTCTCCGACGCCGCGGCGCGGTCCTCGCTCGAGGCAGCGGGGGTCGACTGTCGTGTCGTCGACCTGACCCGGGGCGGGCCCGAGGCGTCCGGCGTCGCCGCGGTGCCGGCCGACGTCGACCACGTGCTCCACTTCGCCGTCACCAAGATCGGTCGGTGGGCGAAGGACCTCACCGCCAACGGCGAGGCGGTCGGCGATCTCATGTCGCACTTCCGCGGCGCCCGGTCGTTCCTGCACTGTTCGTCGACCGCCGTGTACCGGCCGACGGGCGGGGCCCCGATGGCGGAGACCGACCCGTTCGGCGACCACCATGGCGCCGTCATGCCGACCTACTCGATCGCGAAGATCGCGGGGGAGACGATGGCGCAGTTCGGTGCGCGCCATTGGGAACTCCCCACGACGATCGCCCGCCTCAACGTGCCCTACGGCGACGACGATGGCTGGCCGGTCTTCCACCTCGAGATGCTGTTGGCGGGCGCTGCGATCGACGTCCACAGCGACGGCGGCCGCTACAACCCGATCCACCACGACGACATCATCGCCCTGATTCCGGCACTCCTCGCCGTGGCGGCGGTGCCGGCGACAGTGGTGAACCTCGCCGGGCCCGAGGTCGCCTCGATCGAGGAGTGGAGCGCCGAGCTCGGGCGCCTGGCCGGTGGGACGCCGACGTTCCACCACACGGACCAGGCGATCCCCAGCGCCGTGATCGACACCACCCGCCAGCACGAGCTGGTCGGGGCGGCGTCGATCGGGTGGCGTGAGGGCATGGCCCGGATCGTGGCGGCCCGGGGCTGAGC
>CALMLJ010000473.1 GCA_937868025.1 uncultured Acidimicrobiaceae bacterium | reverse complement strand
CTAGTGCCGGTGCACCGCGAGCCAGTACGGCCATCGGTCACCGGTCGCTGCGCGCCGGAAAATGCTCAGGTCCTTCCCGATCCGAACCGATGACACGACGTGCGCGCAGACTCGGACTCCGCGACGAGGTCGTCCCTCGTCGGCACCGCGGCCATCGCCGGCCTCGGGGTGGCCGCCGTCGTGCTGGCCTTCGCTCCGGACGCGCCCGTGGTCTCGGTCCTCATCACGGCCGCCTTCCTCGGCGGCAGCATCGCCGCCGTGGCCTACATCGGATTCGCTCGGCCCCTCCTGCACCAGCTCGCCGCCGAGCGGACGGGACGCGTCGCCGTCGACGCCGAGCTGCAACGGGCGCGGGCCCGCCGTGGGTTCGTCGAGCAACTCGACACGGCGATCGACATGGCCGACACCGAGGACGAGGCGATCGAGGTCGTCGGGCGCGCCCTCGCCCAGCTCCTGCCCGAACGCGACAACTTCGTGCTCCTCGCTCCGCCGTCGGAACCCCGCGTGACCTGGTCGATCCCGGCCGGACCCGACGGGCTCGAGGAGCCGACCAACCTCGGCGAAGCGCTCCGCTGCTCGGCGCTCAGCCTCGGCCGGACGGTGACCGCCGAGGCGTCGACCGAGCTCGACGCCTGCCCCCACCTCGTCCAGCACGGCTGGGAGGTGTCGTCGGTGTGCATCCCCATCCGCATCGGCGAGCAGCACCTCGGTGTCGCGCACTCGGCGGGACCTGCCGGCGACCTGCCCGACGAGGAAGGCCGTCGTCTGCTGGAGCTCGTCACTCGTCGGGTCGGCACCCGCATCGCCACGCTGCGCGCCGCCCGCACGACCAACGACCACGTGTCCCTCGACCCGCTCACCCGCCTGCCCAACCACACGGTCGTGAAGCGGCGTCTGCGCGAGATCATGAGCGAGGGGACGACCTTCTCGGTGGCCTTCTGCGACGTGGACCGGTTCGCGGCGTACAACGAGGCACACGGCAGCGACCAGGGAGACCGAGCCCTGCGCATCTACGCCGAGGTCATGGGCGCAACGCTGCGCCCGGGCGATCTCATCGCCCGCTACGACGGCGACCGGTTCCTCTGTCTCTTCCCCAACTGCACGGCCGAGCACGCAGCGTCGGCCATGGAGCGGGTGCGGGAGTCGCTCGTGCTGGAACTGGCCCTCCACGAGCTCGCCCCGTTCACAGCGAGCGTCGGAGTCGTCGATTCGAGCGACGCGTCGACCGTCGACGAACTGCTCGAGGTCACCGATGTCGCGCTCGCCGTCGCGAAGCACGGCGGCGGCAACCGGGTGGTCATCGACGACTTCGACGAGATCCACCTGCTCGACGGGCCCCTCTAGGCACCGCTCGACGCCCGTCTCAGGCGCAGTGGGTCCCGTGGACCTTGCAGCGGGCCGAGTGCCGGATCGGGCTGAGGCTGACCACCACCCGGCGACCACAGCGCACGCAGTAGCGGTCGAGATCGAGCGGCCGGGTGCAGCTGCTGTCGCACTCGGTCACCGGCTTGCCGCAGTAGCCGCAATGCAGCGGTGCGCGGCCGAGTGTCCACTCCACCAGCGCCGAGATCGACGTCAGCACCGACAGGCCGTCACGGTCGGCCAGCCAGGCCCGGTTGCGGCGGTGCAGATCGTCGCCGTCGTCGTAGCGATTGAGGTACACCACTGCGTTCAACCCGACCACGGCGAGCCGCGCGAGCGAGAGGCGGACGGCGTTGATCGTGCCCAACCCGGCGTCGGCGACGAGCACCACGGCGTCAGGAGCGAGCGCCGCTGCGAGATCGGCACCGTCGCCGTCGGCGCCCGCCGGCGACGCCACCCCACCCGCCAACTCGACGAGCCCCACGTCGGCGGCCCGCGGCCCCCACGAGGCCGCGACCTCACCCACCAGCTCGGCGATCGTCGGTGGTTCCAGACCCGTCGCCTCGGCGGCCATCGGCGGTGCCATCGGCACCGAGTACCGACGATGCGGCGGGCACACCGTGGTCGACGCTTCCTCCGTCGCCGCGGCCAGGAGATCGGCGTCGCTCGGGTCGCCGGGACCGCCGGACTGCGCCGGCTTGCGCGCCTCCACGGCCCAGTGGTCCGCCACCAGTTCCGTCGCGAGCGCAGCGCTCACCCAGGTCTTGCCGATCTCGGTCGCCGTGCCGGCGACGACGACCAACCGGCGCGGTCGCTCGCTCATGCCGTGACCTCGGCGTCGAGCGTGACCCCCAGGGCGCCGAGCGCTTCGATCAGCTCGGCGACGTCGGCGGGTGTGTGCGCCGCCGAGACGGCGATGCGCAGCCTCGACGCTCCGACGGCGACCGTGGGAGGGCGGATCGCCGGCACGAGCAGGCCTCGATCGAGCAGCGCTGCGCTGACGTCGAGCGCACGGCGTTCCTCGCCGAGGACGACCGGGACCACGGCGCTCACGTGACCCGGCAACAACGCGTCGACGTTCGCCCGCAACGCAGCGGTGAGCGCACTCCCCTCGTCCGATCGCACGACCGCCAGCGCGGCGAGGGCCGCGGCGACGACCGACGGCGGCGATGCCGTCGAGAAGATGAACGATCGTGCGGTGTTGCGGCACCAGTCGACGAGCGATCGTGGCCCGGCGACGAACCCGCCCTGGCTTCCCAGCGCCTTGGACAGCGTGCCCACGATCAGGATCTCGGCGTGCGACGAGGCCAGCGCGTCGGCGCCGTGCCCGGCGAACACGGCGTGGGCGTCGTCGACGACCAGGAGCGCACCCGTGGCCTGCGCCAGCTCGGCGAGTTCGACCAGGGGCGCGACGTCGCCGTCCATCGAGAACACCGAGTCGGTGACGATCACCGACCGGCGACCGGCTGCACCCTGCTCCACGATCGCCGCCTGTGCGGCCTCGACGTCGTTGTGTGCATACACCGATACGGGCACGCGGGCCTGACGGGTGCCGTCGATGATCGACGCGTGGTTGAGGGCGTCGCTGACCACGGCGATCGGCCGGCCGGTCGCGTCGCCGAGCCGCGTCAACGCGCCCAGCACACCGACGTTGGCGGCGTACCCGGAGGCGAACAGAAGGGCCGCTTCGGAGTGCTTCCACTCGGCCAGCGCAGCCTCCAGCTCGTCGTGGACCGGCCGTGACCCGACGACGAGTCGAGATGCACCACTGCCGGTACCCCACTGTTCGGCCGCCGCCACCGACGCGGCGATCACCGACGAATGGCCACTGAGGCCGAGATAGTCGTTGGAGGCGAACTGCACGACCTGCCGACCGTCGGGCAACGACGTGCGGACGCCGTTGGCACCGAGGGTTCGGATCTCGCGCCAGCGGTCCTCGGCCCGGACGCCCAAGCCGGCGACCTCGGCCGTCGCGGACCAGCTCTCGCCGCGCCGTCCACTCTCGCCGAGTTCGGTTCCCATGCGTGCCTCCCGGTACCCTCTCCCCCACGAACGTCCGGGGCGGGACCGCCTCCGAACGTACCGGGCCGCACGCGGCCGAATCGACTCCAGCACCGAGGGCATCGTGACCGACACCTCCACCTTCTCCGCCGAGACCACCACCGACGACATCATCGCTGCCGCCCGCACGCGACTCGTCGACGAAGGTGGCTGGCTCACCCTCGACGAGGTGACGGCATTGTCGAAGCTGCCGACCAAGCGCCTCGGCGACCTCATGTCGCTGGCCCACGAGGTCCGGCTCGCCCGATGCGGCGACACCGTCGAGGTCGAGGGCATCTTGTCGGTCAAGACCGGCGGCTGCCCCGAGGACTGCCACTTCTGCAGCCAGTCCGCGCAGTTCGACACGCCCGTCGCCGCGACGCCGTTCCTCGACACCGAGGAGGTGCTGCAAGCTGCCCGCGAAACGGCCGAGCTCGGCGCCACCGAGTTCTGCATCGTGCTCGCCGTCCGCGGCCCCGACGAGAAAACGCTCCAGCGGATCCTCGAGCTCGTGCCGATCATCGGCGACGAGACCGGCCTCGACGTCGCCGTCTCGGCTGGCATTCTCGACGCCGACCAGGCCCGGCGCCTCGCCGATGGCGGGGTCCACCGTTACAACCACAACCTCGAGACCTCCCGCAGCTACTTCCCCGAGGTCGTCAAGACCCACGGCTTCGACGAGCGGTGGGAGACCTGCGAGCTGGTCAAGGCCAACGACATGGAGCTGTGCTGCGGTGTCCTCCTCGGCATGGGCGAGTCCGACGACCAGCGCCTCGAACTCATCGGGCATCTGCAGGAGCTGCGGCCCCAGGAGGTGCCCGTCAATTTCCTGAACCCGCGCCCCGGCACACCCCTCGAGCTCAAGCCCATCACCCCGGCGAAGGACGCCCTCAAGTGGGTGGCGCTGTTCCGCCTGGCCCTTCCGGAGGTCATCCTCCGCTACGCCGGTGGCCGCGAGATCACGCTCGGCGACATGCAAGAGGCCGGCATGACCGCCGGCATCAACGCACTCATCGTCGGCAACTACCTCACCACCCTCGGCCGTTCGCCCGACGAGGACCTCGACATGCTCGAGCGCCTGTCGATGCCGGTGGGAGCCCTCTCCAAGGTCGTCTAGTGGAGGCCGACCGGGCCGGCGAGCTCCTCGCGCTCGACCGGGCCCACGTGTGGCACCCGTACGCGTCCATGCCGGGCGCGCTCGACCTGACGCTGATCGAATCGGCC
>CALMLJ010000472.1 GCA_937868025.1 uncultured Acidimicrobiaceae bacterium | reverse complement strand
CGTTCGCCGCCGCGGCGACCACGACCCTGCGGCTCGTCACCAACATCTACGTCCTGGCGTATCGCCCACCACTCCTGGCCGCGAAGACGCTGGCCACACTCGACGTGTTGAGCGGCGGCCGACTCACCGTCGGCGTCGCCGCCGGATACCTGCGATCCGAGTTCAACGCCCTGGGTGCAGATTTCGACGATCGCGGCGCACGCCTCGACGAGGCGATCGACGTGGTTCGCCGGGCCTGGACCGGCGAGTCGGTGGTCGAATCCGGCGCCGGGTGGACGGCGCGGGGCAACACGATCCTGCCGCGGCCCCGCCAGCAGCCCGGTCCGCCGATCTGGTGCGGCGGCAACTCGAAGGCGGCGATGACCCGGGCGGTCACCTCCGCCGACGGCTGGTTGCCGTTCGCGACGCCGCCGGGCATGTCCGGCGCCGTCCGCACCGCCGAGATCGCGTCGATCGACGACCTTCGTCGCCGCCTCGACCTGCTCGATCGACTCTGCGACGAGCACGGGCGGGCCGAGCGCCCGACCATCTGCTTCACGCCCATCAGCACGTGGTCCGAGCCGGAACGACTGCTCGACGAGATCGGCCGGCTGACCAAGCTCGGGGTCGACTGGGTCTCGCTGACGCTCGCACCCACACCGGGCACCGCGCCGAGTCGGGCGGGATGGATGGACTCGGTGTCCGCCGTCGCCGCCGCGCTGGCCTAGTCGGCGCTGGGCCGCGTCACGGCATTCCACGACCCGACGATCGCGGCGCTGTCGGTCAGCGTCGCCAGTTGGGAGATCGTGTTCGCCAGGACGGCGTCGGCATACGACGGCGGGACGGCGACGGTGGCGTCGGTCGGCACGACTGCCCGGTAGCCGAGGTTGACCGCTTCGATGCACAGGCCGAGGATCCCGACGTTGAGCGATACCCCGACGGCCACGACGGTCGTCACGCTGCGGCTGCGCAGGATCGCGTCGAGGTCCGTGCCGATGAACGGGCTGACCCCGTGACGGCGGGCGGACGAGACGTCGCTCGCCTCGGGGCCGAGTTCGGGGATCAGCTCGGCGGCCGGCGAGCCTTCCTCGAGCTGGCCCGGGATCGTCGCTGCGTAGGCGAGCAGGGGAGCGTTGGTGGAGCTCCCGAGCCGGTCGGGGCGGAAGTGGGCCAGGGCATGGACGACGGTCGCTCCGGCGCGCCGGGCGGCGCCGACGACGGTGGTCATCGCCTCGATCGAACCGGACTCGAGCACGGCGTCCCGGAGCGCCGGGAACGTGGCAAGGTCACCGACGACGCCGCGTTGGCACTCCATGGTGACGACGGCCGTCGTGGACGGGTGGATGAGACTCGCGAGGTCGGGCACGGGCAGGATGGTACCGATGCCGAGCACCCGACCGACGAGGGATCTCGTGCTCGCCTCGACGAGCCGCTATCGCGCCGAGCTGATGGACACGCTCGGTCTCGACTACGTCGCCGCCGCGCCCGATGTCGACGAACGGGCCCTCGACCACCGCTTCGCCGAGCTCGGAGCCGACGGGTACGTGTTGGAACTGGCGCGGGCGAAAGCGCGATCGGTCGCGCCCGGCCATCCGGACGCGTTGATCATCGGCGGTGATCAGGCCGCCGTGCTCACCGTCGACGGAACCGACACGCTGCTCCACCAACCCGGTGGACGCGAACGAGCGATCGAACAGCTGATGGAGATGTCGGGCACGACGCACCGGCTCGTCAACGGCCTGGTCGTGCTCGACGCCGGCTCGGGCATCGAGCGCCACGAGATCGACATCCACGTCATCACCATGCGGGCGTACCCGCGAGCCGAGGCGATCGCCTACGTCGACGCGTTCGAACCCTTCGACTGTGCGGGCGGCTACCGCCTCGAGGACGACGCCGACCTCATCGAGTCGGTCGTCGGCGAGGACCCGTCGGGCGTGATCGGCCTCCCGCTGCCCTCCCTCCGGAGACTGCTGGCGGCCTTCGGGGTTCTGTAGTGCGAGGAGCGACGCTGACGTCGCTCCTCGCAGCACAAAACCCCCTGGGGTCAGCCGAGCTCGCTGATGGCGCTTCCGGTGGACCATTCGTCGGGGCCGGCATCGACGGTGCCCGACGCATCGAACCGCGTCCACCAACCGATGTGGCGGCCGCTGGCGACCGTCTCGGCGACGCAGTGTCCGGCCACGTTCGCCCATTCCCGCACCTGACTGGCAGAGGTCGGACCGGCCGAGAGGCCCTCGATCGCCGTGTCGTCGAGGTCCATGAGCACCGAGGCGTCGTCGGCCGAGACGGCGTGTACCGCTTCGGACACTCCCTGCACCCCGATGCCGTCGAGGATCCCGTGGGTCGCCCACAGCCCGGCGAGCTCGACCAGGGTGCCCTCGTCGTCGTCCGATGCCGAGACGTACCCCTCCCAACGCGCCACGGTGTCGGGCGGCGCACCGTCGCCGACGAGGGACGTGAGGTCGACGCGCTCGAGGTCGACGTCGGGCTCGACGGAGAAGAAGTCGATACGAACGGCCATGGTCAGGTGGGCTCCGGGCTCGGTGGGGGCGGGGGTGATCCCGCGGCGGCCGCCTGCTGCGCCCGCCGGTCGATCAACGTAATGCGCGACCAGGCACCGACGAACACGACGTCACCGGCGGCGAGCGCGACCGGTTCGCCGACGGCGATCGGGGCGGGCGGGTCGGCGGGGACCACACCGCCGACGACCACGTAGGTGCCGTTCATCGACCCCTGGTCGACAGCGCTCCAGGTGCCGTCGGGGCCCTGCACCAGCTGGGCGTGCCGGCGCGAGACGCCGGGATCGTCGTTGAGCGCGATCTCGGGGTCGACCGCCTTCTCGGCGCTGGTGCGGCCGATGAGGAGGGTGCTGCCCCGCACCGACACGCTGACCCTCGACGGCGGCGGGCACGGCTCGTTGGAGTCGGCTCCCTGTAGCGCGTACCAGGCGGGGTCGACCGCGACCTCCACGGCGAAGTCGGTCGGCTCCGTCGACACGTCGGGGACCGGCGCGACCGCGACGGGCGGCCGGGGCGGGGGAGGCGGCTGGCCGGTGGTGAAGTCGAAGCCGCAGCTCTCGCAGAACAGTGCGTCGACCTCG
>CALMLJ010000471.1 GCA_937868025.1 uncultured Acidimicrobiaceae bacterium | reverse complement strand
AACCCCGGCCGCCCGCACCAAACGTGCTCTCCCTGCATGAGATCGGCATCGCAAGCGGCGGGGCACTCCTCGTCTACCTCTCGGCTGGTGACCGGCTCCCCGACGGTCGGAAGAAGTACGACCCGTCCCTTCCAGACGATGACGTACTACTCCATGACATGGAGGGAATCTGGGCTCTCGGTGTTCACCTCGACGAGTGGGCGGCCAATCCGGCGGCCGGTCCGCAGCTGCTCCTCGCGATCCACGGGCCGACCCCTGCTCGACACATCGTGGCCTCGGCGCGCATCGATACGACTCGATGGAGTGATCAGAGCCTTCAGGACCTCGAGACCAAGCGGTGGAACGTTCCACTGGAGCAACCCGTCAATCTGAACGCGAACTCGCTTCGCCGACGTCGGGTCGACGGCATCAGATTCAGGCAGAATCCAACTCACTGGCATATCTGGGTCGACGCCGAGGGTGTACAGCGGCACCCAGATACGTAGGCGCAACGCTCAGCGAACTTCACTGTCAGCGGTGTCGTCTATCTTCGAATCTCACTGAGGGGGCTGCCACACTTCGCGGATTTCGGCGGCGGCGATGGAGAGATTGCGGAGATGACGACGACACCTGACATCGCGGTCGAACGCCTTCTGACTCCCAGCAAGATCACTGCCTGGCTCGCCTGCGCCCGCACCTCTCGCTACAACACCAGATCGAGTCCGGCGTCCGGTCACAACCTTCCCGGCCCTTCGGTTCGTTCGCGGAGCTCCTCGTCGACAACGGCAGTGCACACGAGGCCGGCTGTCTGGCGCAGTTCGCTGCGAAGGAGTGCGACCGAGCTCCACGTTCCCGATCGGGAGCGAGGCGAGTCGTTCCAGAACTGGGTCAAGGCGTCACCCACATCGTGCGGCCCGTCACCCACCTGCGGGCGACCGTGGTGCTCGTCACCCCCGACGCCGGCGTGATCACCGGCGCGCTCTCGATCGGATAGCGCAACGGGGGACCTCCCCCATCGCCAACGTTGCCGGAGGCCACGACGCTGCGGCGATGCGTATGCAGTTCCTCGACGACGTCACCGCCAACGATCCCGCCTGGGCCGAGCCGATCTTCTCGGTCCAACGAGCGCTCGAACACTCGACCTTCCTGGCCGACAGATTCTTCGAGCCCCGCGACTTCCTCCACCGAGGCAAGGTCCTGCGATCGGGCCGCCCCGACATCTTCCTGTTCCAGCACTTCTACACCCGGCGCTACATCAACCTCGATGCGTCCGGCCACGCCTACCGGTACCTGCCGCCCAAGCCCGACGCCCGACCGGAGTACCTCGGCCAGTACCGACCGCACTCCGACCTCCGCCACGCCGTCGACAACCTTGGGCTGTGGGAAATGCCCTGGATGAAGCCGGGCCTCGAGGAGTATCGCCAAGGACTGCCGTGGTCCGAGCGCTACCAGTTGCAGAACCTCGACACCGGCGACCTCTGCCTCGTCCCCCAGACCTGGGACATGTACGAGTGGTGACCGCAGCGGACGAACCCGTAGCACCCGGTGCTACGGTTGCCGAGGTGACACGCGAGATCACCCAGCGAGAGCTTCGCAACGACAGCGGCTCGATCATGCGGCAGCTCGACGGCGGCGAGTCCTTCGTCGTGACGCGCAACGGCGTGCCGGTGGGCGAGCTCACGCCACTCCGCCGGAGCCGCTTCGTCCCGACCACCGCGCTCGTCGAAGCGTTCCGAGGGGCCCCGCCGATCGACGCCGACCAGTTCCGCTCCGATCTCGACCGGCACGCGGACCCCGACGCGACGCCTCGTGGCTGAACGTCACCAGCGAGGGCTCCTCGACACATCGGTCATCATCGACCTGGAGTCGCTCGATGTGGACGCCCTTCCCATCGAGGCGGCGATCAGCTCGATCACCCTGGCCGAACTGGCCGCCGGCCCTCACGCCACCGACGACCCCGCCGAGCGAGCCCGCCGTCAGGACCGGGTCCAGCGGACCGAGGCGCAGTTCGACCCGGTCCACTTCGACGTGAAGGCCGCCCGGGCGTACGGCCGGATCTACGCGGCCGTCGCTGCAGCCGGACGCAAGGCTCGAGGACCGAGAGCCGTCGACCTGATGATCGCTGCGGTGGCGTTGGCCAACGACCTTCCGCTGTACACCCGCAACCCCGCCGATCTCCGGGGCCTCGACGGTCTGGTCGACGTCGTCAAGGTCTGACCCCGGCGATAGCGTTCGCGACGTGAAGACCCACGACGTCCTCAACCAACCGCCGCCCCTCCCCGACTACGACCCGTTTGCCTCTGACCCGGTCCTTCCGGCCGCGGTCGAGCGCGAGGGCGCCGGCTGGGCGGCCGAGTCGATCAGCGAGTTCGGCCGCACCGTCGGCACCGCCGAGTGGTTCCACCAGGGTGCGCTCGCCAACTTCAACGAACCCGAACTCCACACCCACGACCGCTCCGGCAACCGCGTCGACGAGGTCGAGTTCCACCCGTCGTGGCACCGCTTCATGGAGGCCTCCGTCAACCACGGGCTCCACTCGCTCCCCTTCGAGAAGCCCGCCGGAGAAGGCGCACGCGTCGCCCGCGACGCCCTCTTCATGACGATGAGCCAGGTCGAAGCCGGTCACGGCTGCCCGATCTCGATGACCACATCCGTCGTGCCCGCGCTGCGCGTCGAGCCCGCCCTGTCCGACGTGTGGGAGCCGTGCATCCTCAGCCGCACCTACGACCCGCGGCTCGTCCCCGTTACCGAGAAGGGCTCGGCCATCCTCGGCATGGGCATGACCGAGAAGCAGGGCGGCTCCGACGTCCGCTCCAACACCACCATCGCCACACCCGTCGACGGTGACGACATGCTCTACCGCCTCGTCGGCCACAAGTGGTTCACGTCGGCGCCCATGAGCGACGGATTCCTCGTCCTCGCCCAGGCGCCCGGCGGGCTCACCTGCTTCCTCCTCCCCCGCGTGCTGCCCGACGGCACCCGCAACACCCTCCGCATCCAGCGCCTCAAGAACAAGCTCGGCAACCGCTCCAACGCATCGAGCGAGGTCGAGTACGAGGACACCCTCGTTCATCGCGTCGGCGACGAGGGCCGCGGCGTCGCCACCATCATCGAGATGGTCAGCCACACCCGGCTCGACTGCGTCGTCGGGTCGACCGCCATCATGCGCCAGGCCGTCACCCAGGCCGGGTGGCATGTCGCCCACCGCGAGGCGTTCGGCTCGAAGCTCATCGACAAGCCGCTCATGCAGAACGTGCTCGCCGACCTCGAGATCGAGGTCGAGGTCGCCACGCTCATGATGACCCGCCTCTCGGGAGTCTTCGACCGAGCCGAGCTCGACCCGGCCGAGAAGGCGCTCCAACGGCTCGCCACACCGGTCGCCAAGTACTGGGTCACCAAGCGGTGCTCCGAAGTGGTGCGCGAAGCCATGGAGTGCCTCGGCGGCAACGGCTACGTCGACGAGTCGATCATGCCGCGCCTGTACCGGGAGTCCCCGGTCAACGCGATCTGGGAGGGATCGGGCAACGTCATCGCCCTCGACGTCGTCCGAGCCCTCGCCAAGTCGCCCCAGGTCGCCGACGCCTTCCTCGCCGAAATCGATCTCGCCGCCGGCGGATCCGCTCCGCTGGATCAGGCGGCCGCCGAGCTCCGCGACCACCTCCGGGTCATCGAGAACCCCGAGGCCGACGCCCGCCG
>CALMLJ010000470.1 GCA_937868025.1 uncultured Acidimicrobiaceae bacterium | reverse complement strand
AGGCGGGCCAGGCTCGACCCGAGGCAGAAATGCGTGCCGAACCCGAAGGCGATGTGGTTGTTGTGGGCCCGACCGACGTCGTAGGTGTCGGGATCGTCGAACACCTCCTCGTCGCGGTTGGCCGAGCTGTACATCAGCACCAACTGGTCGCCGGCGTGGAGCTGTTGGCCGTGCAGCTCGTGGTCCTCGGTGACGAGCCGAGCCATGTTCAGGATCGGGGTCACCCAGCGGATGAACTCCTCGACCGCGGACCCGCCGATCATCGACGGGTCGGTCCGCAGGCGTTGCGCCTGGTCGGGGTGCTCGATCAGGTCCCAGAGCGTGGACGCGATGACCGTCCGGGTCGTCTCGGCCCCACCGTCGACGAGCAGCAGGCACTCGCTGATGATCACGTCGTCGCTCATCGGCTCGCCGTCGATCTCGGTGTGGCACCAGACCGACACCATGTCGTCGGTGGGGTTGGCACGCTTCTCCGCGATCAACTCGGTGCAGGCGACGGCGAACTCGAACGCGGCGAGGATGCCGGTGTCGTTGTGATATCGAGGGCCGCCGCCGAGCGGGATCGTCTCGGTGGACCAGCGCTGGATGTCCTTCCACCGGTCGAGACCGAACCCCAGGTAGCGGGCGATCATCATTGCGGGCAACGGCGCCGCCAACGCGTCGATCGCATCGACCGACCCGGCCTCGAGCGCGCCGTCGATCAGTTCGGTCACGACGGCACGGATTTCGTCCTCGTGCGACGCGACGGCGCGGGGCGTGAACCGACGGGCGACGAGGCGACGCTGCGCCTGGTGCACGGGGTCGTCCTGCCCGATCATCGAACGGTCGTCGTGCTCCTGGGGCGGGAGCGGCCGGTAGGAGTTGCGGTTGGAGTACCACCGCGTCTGCTTCTCGATGTCGACGATGTCGCGGTAGCGGCTGATGCCCCAGAGCCCGTTGATGTCGTCGCGGTACACCGGCGCGTTGTGCCGGAGCCAGCGATACGTCGGTGTCGGGTCAGCCGCATAGAGGTGACCGTTGAGCAGGTCGATCTGCGGCAGCGCTGCCGCGCCACCGCCGGCGGCACCGACCGCCGCGGTGTCGTGTACGTCCGTCATGCAACCCCCTGGAACGAGAACGCGTTCTACCGACGTCAGACTAGGTCAGACCGCACTGTCGCTCGACGAGGTCCCAGAGCGCGATGCGGTCGGCATCGGAGGTCGCCGTGCCGGGCCAGCGACTGACCCCACGCACCCGGCGATCGAAGTAGAGCCGGCCCCCGTGGAGCAGCTCGCCGCTCCCGACGGCCCACACGACGGTGTCCACTCCCTCCGCAGGGCTGCGCAGCACCGGCCCCAGGACCAGATGGAAGGTGGGCAGCGATTCGACGACGCCCGGTGTGTCGGCCCACCCCGGGTGCACGGCCACCACGGTCGCGTTCGGGCTGGGGAGGAGCCGCCGCTCGTACTCGGCCACGAGGTCGACCTGGGCGCGCTTCGCCCGGGAGTACGCGATCGAACCCTTGAAGTCACCCGAGGAGTAGCTCGGGTCGTCGAGCGGCAGGGCCTGGGTGTACATCCCGCCGCTCGTCACGAACACCACCGTCGCCCGGGACAGGAGGTCGCCGAGCAGACGCGTCAGGAGATGGGGACCGGCCACCATCGACGCCCACGCCGACTCGAGCCCGTCGCCGGTGACGACCCGACGGGTCGGCATGGCTCCGGCGTTGTGCACCAGGCCGTCGATCGTGTCGTGCGCCGTGCGGAGTTCGTCGGCGAGGGCCCGCACCGCGTCGAGGTCGCCCAGGTCCGCGAGCCGGACGACCGGTGGGTCGACGCCGGCCGCCGCACCGAGACGCCGCGCTGCTGCGGCACCCCGGGCCCGGTCGCGGGCGACGATCTCGACGTTCGCCCCAGCGGCCAGCAACTCCTGAGCAGTCTCGTAGCCGAGCCCACTCGTGGCGCCGGTGACGACGATGGTGCGCCCGGCAGCCGCGGCGGTCGACGGGCCCCAGCCCCACAGCGATCGGCGGACGGAGAATCCGAGCCGGGAGAAGCTGACGGGAACGGCGACCTCGATCGCCGCGTCGGCGGCGGCCCGGAGCGAGCCGGCCAGGTTCGGGGAGAGCACAGCCATGGTGCTGGTCTACCCCGGGCCGCCATCAGCGCCCACTCATCCCACGGCCGGGCGAGGTCGACGGCGGTCGCGCGCGACCTACGAGACGACGAGTTTCGCCCGCAGCGCTTCGATGAGGTCGTCGCCGATGCCGGCGTCACGCGCCCACCCAGCGAACGAGCCGTGCCGGCGTTCGATCTCCTCGACGACGCCTGCCATTGTCGCGACTGTTGCCGCCCGATCGACGATCTGCTGCTCGCGTTCGGGATCGTGGGGGATGTCGCCGGCCAGCGAGCGGTACCAGCCGACGATGCCGGCCATGGCCTGGGTGCTGCGTGCGTAGTCGGCGGCGATCACCTCGGGCGTGGCACCGAGCACTCCGAGCAGGGCGCTCGCGATCACGCCGGTGCGGTCCTTGCCCGCCGTGCAGTGGAACAACACGTTGGCGGGCGCCGCGGCGATGTCGCCGAGCACCTGGGCAATGCGGTCCGGGAAGCGCTCATACATCTCGAGGGTCCGGTCGCGCAGGAACCAGTCGTCCTCCGCGGCGTTCTCGGCCTCCCAGCTCCACACCTCGTCGAGCAGGCCACGGTGCAGCGAGTCGAGGTGCTCGCTCGCCGCCATGAATCCGTCGCCCTCCCGCTCGCCGAGGGTGCGCAGGTCGATCAACGTGCGCACGTCGTTCTGGTGCAACCAGCGGGCGCCGAGCTCGGCATCGACCCGATGCAGTAGGTCGCAGCGGAACACCCGACCGGGGGCGATGATGCCACCGGCGACGGGGTTGCCCCCGAGGTCGCGGAGGTTGAACGCTCCGGGGACCTTGCCGTCCCACTCGTCGACGTTGCTCACAGGTGTGCCTCCACGACGAACGCGACCCCGTCGCGTTCGACTTCGAGCCCGACGATCGACATCGCGAGCGTGGCGTCGCTGTCGGGCCGGACGGGGATGGTGGTGTGTGCCGGGATCGACACGTTGAGCGGCGCGAGCGAGGCGACGCCGCCGAAGAAGCGGTTGAGGCGATTGACGGCTGCCGGCACCAGCGGCAGCTCGACCCACGCCTCACGGAGGCTGAGTTCGAGGTTGCCGCCCACCAGACGGGGGCGCACCGTCGACCGGAACCCGGGCCGGAGATCGGGGAGGTAGGGCGAGTCCACCAGCCGCTGGTTGCGCACCCGCGCCCCGACCCGGTCGTCGCGGGCGATCACATCGAACTCGAAGGGCAACGGGGTCCCGATGGCGTCCGCGGCGAGCCGGTTGGCGAGGGCCGACAGCGCACCGGCGGCGACCCCGACGCCGACGCGATGGCCACTCACCCGCTCGGCGTCCGCCCGACCCTCGAGCCCCGGCACTGCCGGCAGACCGACGGTCATCGCACCCTGGTGCACCTCGATGTCGGCGGGAGCCGGGTGCACACCCAACTCACGGAACACGTGCCCCTGCTCGGGCTCGAGCTCGAGCCCGACCGACCCCATCTGGTCGGCGAGGCCCTCGAACAGCTCGCCGCCGACCGCGGCGAAGAGCATCTGGCCCATCATCGCCTGCGCCTCGGCGTCGGCCTCGATCCCGTCGATGCCCTCGAACGTCATCCCGACCAGCTCGCTGCCGGCGAGATCGAGGATCGCGATGAAGCGACCGTCGGGATGCAGCTCGACGCGGGGACGGACCAGGACGTCGCCGCGGACGCGAGCGAGACCGGGAAGAGGCGGCATGAGCGTGTCGCCGTGGAACGTGACGGCGCCGGTGGCCCGGATCGTCGCCAGGAGACGGTCGCCGTGCTCCTCCAACATCTGGAACGACACCTCGACGATCACCATGCCGATGCTCAGGTCGATGCTGCCCAGAAGGGGGAGGTTGAACTGCTGACGAAGCTCGGCCGCCTCGATGCCGTCACCGATGCCGTTGCGGGCCAGCGTGTTGAGGAACTCCTCCGAAACGACGGCCGACAGGGCCCAGTGGTGGTCGAGAGGTTCGGGTGCGGATCCGTCGTCCGTGGAGCGGTGCGCCATGGAGCGGTTCTAGCACCCCCGGATGAACTCGCGGAGCGGCGGGCGGCTGGGGTGGGACAGCTTGGCCTGTGCCCGCTGCTCCAGCTGACGAACCCGCTCACGGGACAGGCCGAGGCGGCGGCTGATCTCGCCCATGGAACACCCCTCGCCACCGTCGAACCCGTACCGCAGTTCGATGATGACCCGTTCCCGCGGGTCGAGCGGGGACAGGAGCCGGTCGATCTCCTCGGGACGGAGTCGGTCGGCGGCGGACTCGACCTCGCCGAGCGCGGCGGCGTCCTCGATGAAATCCCCGAGCTCGGCGCCGCCGTCACCCACGGCCGACGACAACGAGACCGGGTCCGCGAGCATCGGCAGCAGCTCGACGACCCGCTCGTCGCTCATCGCCGCCAGCTCGGCGAGCTCCGCCGTGGTACCGGTTCGGCCCGACTCCAACTCGGAGCGACCGACCGCGAGGCGGAGTCGCTGCAGGTCGTCGTTCGCCCGCGTCGGGAGGCGCACCGTCGACCGGCTCGACGCGATGCCCCGGGAGATGAACTGTCGGATCCACCACACGCCGTAGGTCGAGAACCGGAACCCCTTCGTGTGGTCGAACTTCTCCACCGCCCGGATGAGGCCGAGGTTGCCCTCCTGCACCAGGTCGAGCAGCGGCACACCCGTCGCCTGGTACCGCTTCGCGACGGACACAACGAGCCGCAGATTGGCGTTCACGAACTGGTCGAACGCAGCCTCGCCGGCAACCACGGCCGCGACCAGACGGGTCCGCTCGGCGCGGGACGCCACACCGTCGGCGAGCCGGGCCGACGCCGCCCGCCCCTCGGCGATCTCGGCGGCGAGCAGACGCTCGCGTTCGGGCCCCAGGAGCTCGTAGGCACCGATGTGTTCGAGGTACTGGGCCACTGGATCGAGGGATGTTGCGGCCGATGCAGAGGGTCGCCGCGAGAAACGCTGGACTGCAACCATGTCTGCGGTTCGGAGCCAACCGGCCGTTCGGATTCACCCAATCTGAGAATTCCTTCACCCGGACCGGGTGCTCCTGCCCTGCTGTTGTGGCCACACTGGTGCGGTGACCGAGCCGACCGATCCCTCCCGCCACGATGACGCGCCTCTCGACGACGAGGCGGCGGCATTGACGGAGCTCGACCACGACCCGCACACCCGCGCCGAGATCCGGCACGCCCGCCGCGCCTTCCTCATGGAGGCGGCCATCGAGGCCGAGCGCGACACCGGCCGTCGGGAACAGACCGACGAGGAGGTCCGCCACTCGCTGTGGATGCGGGTCGCCCGCCTCCTCGGCGGCTGGATCCTCGTGCTGCTGGGTCTGGCCGCCATTCCGTTGCCGGGGCCGGGCTGGCTCATGGTGCTCCTCGGTCTGACACTCCTCCCCTACCGCTGGACGGACAACCTCATCCGCGAGATCCGCCGGCGGATCCCCGGCATTCCCGAGGACGGGCGGATCCCCACCCGCACCTGGATCATCACCGGTGTGCTCGTGGTCGCCGCCACCGCCGGTTCGGTCTGGTGGGGGATGCGCGACCAGGGCGACGACGAGCCCGCCAAGGGAGATCGCGTCGAGCAGGCGGCCGGCGCCTCGACGGCGGACGACGACCGTGACGATGGCGGAGCCGGTCCCGGCCCGACGATCGTGGTCGCGTCCTCGGCGCAGCCCGAGCGCGTCCAACTCGCCCAGATCTACGGCGAGGTCGCAGCGACCGTCACCGACGGTGTCTCCGACCACATCGACCGCGACGACACGTGCGCCGCCCTGACCTCGGGTGACGCCGATCTGGTCCTGCTCGACGAGAACGAGTTGTCGGCCTGCTTCGGCGGCGAGACCGATCAGGCGGCCCGACTGCGCGATGCCGGGGTGAAGATGTATGCGCCGGTCGTCGCCGGGGCCACGACCTTCTTCGTCACCGTCCGTTCCGACGCCATCGCCATCGACGACGAGCCCGCCGAACTGACCCTCGACGGCGTGAGCTCGCAGATCAGCGCCGGCCAGGACGTCGCCGGTGACCCGGCCGACCGCGCTCGGGAGCTGATGGCCGCCGCCGGCGTGCTCAAATAGCGCAATGACGTTCCCGGAGCCCCAGCTCATCAGCCTCACCGATCCCGACTACGGCTCCATCGAGCTCTCGGTCCACGAACAGGGGACGGGGCCCGCTGTCGTCTTCTCCCACGGATTTCCCGAGCTGGCTTACTCGTGGCGGCACCAGCTCCCAGCCGTCGCGGCCGCCGGGTTCCGGGCGATCGCGCCCGACCAGCGTGGCTACGGCGGTTCGACGGCACCCGAACCGGTCGCGGCCTACGGCATGGACCAGCTGACCGGCGACCTCGTTCGTCTGCTCGACGAACTCGGGCTCGATCAGGCGGTGTTCGTCGGCCACGACTGGGGCGGCTTCGTCGTCTGGGCCATGGGGGTGCTGCACCCCGAGCGGTGCGCCGGCATCGTCGGTGTGTGCACGCCGTACCTTCCGTTTCCTGGGACCGACTTCCTGAAGATGCTCGTCGACGGCGACGTCGAACGGCAGTACATGCTGTGGTTCCAGGAGCCAGGTGTCGCCGAGCGCGAACTGGATCCCCGCGCCCGGGTGCTCTTCGAGAAGTTGATGGTCGGCGGTGTCGACCCCCGGATGATCGCCGAGCGCGCCATGGCGGACGGCAAGCTCAACATGAATCCGTTCATCGATCTCGACGGCCTCGAGCCGCTCGGTGAATCGATCGCCGACGCCGGGGTGGTCGACCACTACGCCTCGGTGTTCGAACGCACCGGGTTCCGAGGCGGCATCAACTGGTACCGCAACGTCGACGCCAACTCCGCTGCTCACCCCGAGGTCGGCACCACCGTCCTCTCGATGCCGACGCTCATGCTGTGCGCCGAATGGGACCCGGCGCTGCCGCCGGCGCTTGCCGCCGGCATGCCCAACGTGTGCTCCGACTTCGAGACCCACACCATCCCGAAGGCCGGGCACTGGGTGCAACAGGAGTCGCCCGACGCCGTCAACGAACTCCTCGTCGACTGGCTCCAGCGCCGGTTCGGGAGCGCCTGAGCCCGATGCTCAGTGCTTCACCATCACGTGCTTGAGCTCGGTGTAGTGCTCGAGGGCGTAGATCGACATGTCCTTGCCGTAGCCGGACTGCTTGTACCCGCCGTGGGGCATCTCCGAGACGATCGGGATGTGGTCGTTGACCCAGACCGTGCCGAAGTGGAGGTCGCGGGAGACCCGCATCGCCCGGCCGACGTCGGTCGTCCACACGGACGACGCGAGCCCGTAGTCGCAGTCGTTGGCCCAGGCCACGGCCTGCTCCTCGTCGGAGAACCGCTGCACGCTCACGGCCGGACCGAACAGTTCGCGCTGCACGATCTCCGAGTCCTGGGCGGGATTGACGATCACGGCCGGCTCGACGAAGAACCCCGGACCGTCGATGATCGCCCCGCCGGTCGTGATGTCGGCGCCGGCCTCCGCCGCCCGGCCGATCATGGCGGCGACCCGCTGCTGGTGCGCCTGGCTGACGATCGGCCCCACGTTGGTCTCGGGATCGAAGGGGTCGCCCGTCCGCAGCGCTGCGACCGACTCGGTGAGGCCTGAGACGATGTCGTCGAAGACTCGGGGGCCGGCCACGATGCGGCAGGGCGCGGTGCAGTCCTGGCCGGAGTTGTAATACGCCATGTCGGTCATCGTGCTGACCAACAGCTCGATGTCAGCGTCATCGAACACCACCACCGGCGCTTTGCCGCCGAGTTCGAGGTGCAGTCGCTTGAGGCTCGCGGAGGCGGCCTGGGCGATCGCTTTGCCCGTCGCCACACCGCCGGTGAGCGAGATCATGTCGACGCGAGGATGGTCGACGAGCGCGGAGCCGGCGGTTGCGCCTCGTCCGGACACGACGTTGAGTACGCCGGGCGGGAGGATGTCGGCGGACAGTTCGGCGAGACGGAGCGCGGTGAGCGGCGTCAGCTCCGAGGGCTTGAGCACCATCGTGTTCCCTGCAGCGATCGCCGGGCCGATCTTCCACGTCGCCATGTTGAGCGGGTAGTTCCAGGGGGCGATACCGACGATGACCCCAATCGGGTCGCGGCGGACGAAGGAGGTGTGATCCTCGAGGTACTCGCCGCCGGCTCGACCCTCCATGAAGCGAGCGGCCGCCGCGAAGAACCGGAAGTTGTCGACCGTCAGGTCGAACTCGAAATCGATGATCGACACCGGCTTGCCGACGTTGAGCGACTCGAGGCGCTTGAGCTCGGGCAGGTCGGCCTCGATCGCGTCGGCGAGCTTCGTGATCATCTCGAACCGCTCGCGGGGTGTGGTCTTCCGCCAGGACTCGAAGGCCGCGCTGGCGGCCTCGACGGCGTCGGCGGCATCGGCGGCATCACTCGACGCCACTTCGGCGATGACCTCACCCGTTGCCGGGTCGAGCACCTCGTCGACCGCACCCGAGCGTGCTGCCCGGAACTCGCCACCGATGTAGTTGAGCGTCTGCACCTGGGTTGCCATCCCCCGAGTCTGCCCCACTCCCGCGCCCCACACCCCCCACCCCGACCGGAGCGCTCAGTTGCTCTGGAGCGCTGGTGTGACAGTTCCTGTCACCTGAGCGCTCCAGTCGTCGTCCCGATCTGGGTGTCAGACCTCCCGGGTACGTTGCTGCACCTTCCCCTGCACGTCGTCGACATCCCCGGGAGCCCCCGTGTCGCCACCCGACCTGCAGCTCGCGCACCTCGCCGCGCGACAGCACCATTGTTTCGCCCGCTGCCAGGCGCTCGAGATCGGTCTGAGTTATCGACAGATCCGACACCGCGTCGACGTCGGCCGGTGGACCCAGCTGCACGACAGCGTCTTCTGTCTCGCCGGCGCTCCGATCGCCGCACTCGGACACATCCACGCCGCGGTCCTGGCCCTCCCCGGTTCGGCCGCGAGCCACGGCAGCGCGCTCCACCTGTGGGGCGAACGCGACCCGGCGCCGCGGGTCGCGCACGTCATCCGCCGCCACGGGCGGAGCCATCGCCTGCACGGGGTCCACCTCCACCAGACCCGGCTGCTTCCACGGCACCACGTGACGGTCGCTCAGGGCATACCGGTGACGACGCGGGCGCGTACGGTCTTCGACCTCGCCGCCACGACCGATCTCGAGACGCTCGGGCGGCTCATCGACCGCCAGGTGGTCGCCGGCTCGCTGCGCCTCGACGAGCTCGAGCTGATGCTCGACGAGATGGTCTGCCCGGGTCGCCCCGGGGTCGGCCAGTTCGCGGCGGTCCTCGACCAACGAGTCGGCCACGGTCCCGGCGTGTCGATGCTCGAACAGCGGTACCGTTCGCTCTGCGAACGACGATCACTCCCGCTGGGCGATCCCGAGGCACGCGCCCCCTGGGCGACGAGTGGTGGACCGAGATCGGAACGGGTGGACTTCGCCCATGGCCGCGAGCGGGTGATCGTGGAACTCGACGGCCGCACCTACCACGCCCGGCTCGAGGACTTCGAGAACGACCGTCGCCGCGACCAGCTCGCGCTCGCGGCCGGATGGCGAACCGTGAGGTTCACCTGGCTTCAGGTGACCACCGATCCGGACCACGTCGAGCGGATCCTCCGGTCCGTGCTGGACGTCGGGGCGTGACGCTGGAGCGCTGAGGTGACAGGAACTGTCGCATCAGCGCTCCAGAGCAACTGAGCGCTCCGGTCGGGGTGGGGTCAGGTGCTACGACTCGAGGTCGGCGATGGCGGCGGCGATGGCGAGAGCTCGCCGGGCGTTGTCGACGTGGAGGTTCTCGATCATGCGGCCGTCGACGGTGATGACACCCTTGCCGGCCGCGATGCCCTCGTCCCACGCGGCGATCACGCGCTCGCTGTGCTCGACCTCGGCCGCCGACGGAGCGAACGCGTCGTTGCACGGCTCGATCTGGGTCGGGTGGATGAGCGTCTTGCCGTCGAACCCCATCTCGGCGCCCTGCGCGCACTCCGCCGCGAACCCCTCGGGGTTCTTCACGTCGTTGTACACACCGTCGAGGATCACCTTGCCGGCGAACCGGGCAGCGTTGAGGCACCGACCGAGGCCCCACAACAGGGGTGCCCGACCCGGCACGAGCGCGGCACGCAGTTCCTTGGCGAGATCGTTCGTGCCCATGATGAGCACGGTCAGGCGGTCCGACGACGTTGCGATCTCGACCGCCCGCTCCATCGCCGCCGGCGTCTCGAGCATCGCCCAGATCGTGGTGTTGGCGGCGGCGTCGATGCCGTCGAGCACGCCCTCGACGAGGGCGACGTCAGCGGCCGAGTTGATCTTCGGAACCACGACAGCGGACGGCGCTGCGGCGCCGGCCGACTCGAGGTCGGCCTTCCACCACTCGGTGTCGAGACCGTTGATGCGAATCGTCAGCTCGCGCCGGCCGTACTCACCGCTGCGCACCGCGGCGGCGACCTTCTCGCGGGCGACCGCCTTCATGTCGGGGGCGACGGAGTCCTCGGTGTCGAAGATGATGGCGTCGCACGGCAGCGTCTTCGCCTTCTCGAGAGCCTTGTCGTTCGCTCCAGGCATGTAGAGGACGGAACGGCGCGGGGTAATGATCTCGGCCATGTCAGCCTCCGAATCCGTAGGTGGCGGCGAGCTCGGGGTCGCGGGCGGACAGCATCTTGGCCAGGTTCACCATGACGTGGCACTGCTTCACCGAGGCGTCGTCCTCCATCTTCCCGTCGATCATGACGGCGCCGGTGCCGTCGCCCATCTCCTCGATGACGTGCAACGCGTGGGCGACGTCCTTGGGGTCGGGCGAGAACACCTTCTTGGCGATGTCGATCTGGACCGGGTGCAGCGACCAGGCGCCCACACAGCCGAGCAGGAACGCGTTGCGGAACTGGTCCTCGCAGGCGACCGTGTCCTTGATGTCGCCGAACGGGCCGTAGAACGGCAGGATGCCGGCGGTCGCACAGGCGTCGACCATCCGGGCGATCGTGTAGTGCCAGAGATCCTGCTGGTAGGAGGTGCGAGCGCCCTGGTAGTCGGGGCCGTCGGCGGTCTGCGCCGGGTCCTCCCGGACGAGGTAGCCGGGGTGACCGCCGCCGACACGCGTGGTCTTCATACGGCGGTTGGCCGCGAGGTCGGCAGGGCCGAGGGACAGGCCCTGCATGCGGGGGCTGGCGAGGCAGATCTCCTCGACGTTGGCGACACCGCGAGCCGTCTCGAGGATCGCGTGCACGAGGAGCGGCTTGGTGAGCCCGGCCTTCGCTTCGAGCTGGGCCAGCAGGCGGTCGACGTAGTGGATGTCCTCGGGCCCTTCGACCTTCGGGATCATGATCACGTCGAGCTTGTCACCGATCTCGCCGACGAGGGTGACGAGGTCGTCGAGCACCCACGGCGAGTCGAGGCTGTTGACCCGCGTCCAGAGCTGCGTGTCGCCGAGATCCATCTCCTTGCCGACCTTCACGAGGCCGGCGCGGGCGTTCTCCTTCTGGTCGGCCGGGATCGCGTCCTCGAGGTTGCCGAGCAGGATGTCGACCGTCGGGGCGATGTCGGGGAGCTTGGCGGTGACCTTCTCGAGGTGCGGCGGGAAGAAGTGGATCATCCGCGACGGCGGGAACGGGATCTCGGTGACGGGCTGGGGGGCGCCGGCCGCGAGGGGTTTGAAGAAGTCCTTGGAGCTCCGCATATGGCAATCCAAGTTAGAGGTCGCGCCCGCTACGAATCGAACCCCAGCCCGAGTGAGTCGAGGAGGCGGAGCCACGGGCCGCGGCGACCCTCGTTGGCGTCGGCCTTGGCGAGCGCCTTGCGGGTGAGCTCGATGCCGGCCCATCGCACGGGCTCGGGCGGGAACGGGATCGCCTTGCGCTTCACCATGCCGAGCGACAGCAGCTCGGAGTCGGGGTGGAACAGCAGGTCGAGGCAGACCCGGGCCCCGAACCTCGTGGCGCCGACGCCGAGGCCGGTATAGCCGACGGCGTACGCGACCCGTCCATCGAACGAGGTGCCGAACGTGACCGAGAACCGGGTGCAGGTATCGATCACCCCGCCCCACCGGTGGCTGAACGAGAGGCCCTCCAGCTGCGGGAACGTCTCGAAGAAGTGCTCGGCGAGGACCTGATGGGTCTCGTCGCGTTGGTCGAGCGACGGATCGATCTTCGACCCGAAGTGGTAGATCGCGTCGTAGCCGCCCCACAGGATGCGGTTGTCGGCGGTCAGTCGGTAGTAGTGGAACTGGTTGGTGGTGTCGCTGATGCCCTCGCGCCCGCTCCAGCCGATCGACGCGAGCTGGTCGGCCGACAGCGGCTCGGTCGCGAGCACGTAGTCGTAGACCGGTGCGATGGTGCGGTTGATCGCGCCGATCGGCGACTTGAAGGCGTTGGTGCCCAGCACCACCGCACCGCAGTGGATCGTGCCCGACTCGGTGCGGACCGCCATGCCGGCGCCCGATCGTGCCAACCCCAGCATGGGCGTGCGTTCGTAGATCTCGACGCCCAAGGATCGAGCGGCGTCGGCCAGGCCCCATCCGAGCCGGGCCGGATCGACGATGGCCTCACCGGTTCGCTGCACCACCCCGGCCTCGTAGGTGGGCGATGCCACACGGTCGCGGATCGCGTCGCGGTCGAGGAACTCGACGTCGTGGCCGAACCGGCGGGTGAGCTCGACCTGCTCGTGGAGGTCGTCGACCAGCCAGGGGGCGGTCGCAACCGTGAGGCCGCCGGTCGGCTGCCAGTCGCAGTCGATGCCGTACCGCTCGATCGTGGCTGCAATTCCGGCGAAGTTCTCGGTCGCCAACTCCTCGATGCGCGCCATCTCCGACGGGAACCGGGCGACGCCGTTGTCGAGCCCGTGGGTCAGCGACGACGAGCAGAAGCCACCGTTGCGTCCAGACGCCTGTTCGGAGACGCGGCCGGCCTCGACCACAACCACCGTGCGGGAGGGGTCGTCCTCCTTGGCCTGAATAGCGGCCCAGAGCCCGGTGAATCCGGCACCGACGATCACCAGGTCGGCCCGCGTACCGCCGCACAACGTGCGACCGGGATCGGGCCGGTCGGGAGTGTCGAGCCACAGGACCTCGGGGCGGGCGTCGACCAGCGCCCGGTGGGCGCGGGTGGAAGCGGAACTCATGGTCCCGTCAGCGTACCGACGCCGACGGGACCGAACACGGCCTCGGGCCCTGCGACGGAGGCTCGCTCCCGACTCCGTCGGGAACTTCTCACGGCCTTGACCCTCGGCGGTTGGTTCAGGAGCCCCCGGGCAGGACGTCCTTGAGCTTGTCGGCAGCGGTGTCGATCTGATCGCTGTACTTGCCGCCGGTCTTGTCGTCGGCCAGCTCGGCCGCCTTGTCGATGCCCTCGTCGACCTTGTCGGCGTGCTCCTCGAGCAGGCCCTTGGCCTTGTCGGTGATGTCTCCGAGATCCATGTCGCGCTCTCCATTTCGCCCACCAACTCGTTTGGTGTTGAACGGATTGTTGCAGGTGTCGCGACCGCCGGGTCGTCGATCGGCATGAGCAAAATCCGGCCGTGAGGCGCTGCGGAACCGGCGCCGACGGAGTAGGAAGTCGGCATGACTGAACGCCCCCCCGGGATGTACGTCGGCGAACTGACCGACGTGGCCACCCACGAGCGCGCCGGCACGCCGCTGGGCCTGAACCCCGACGACTTCACGACCCACGGTGTGATCGTCGGCATGACCGGTTCGGGCAAGACCGGCCTCGGCATCGTGCTGCTCGAGGAAGCGCTCACCGCCGGCGTGCCGACGCTCATCCTCGATCCGAAGGGCGACATGGGCAACCTGTTGCTCACGTTCCCCAACCTCGCCCCCGACGACTTCGCGCCGTGGGTGCCTGCCGGCCAGGACGCCGCCGGCGTCGCCGACACGTGGACGAAGGGCCTCGCCGACTGGTCGGTCGCGCCGACCGAGATCGCCACGTTGCGCACCGGTCACCGCATGAGCGTCTACACACCGGGGTCGACGTCCGGCATCCCGCTCAACATCATCGGGTCGCTCGCTCCCCCCACGAATTCGACAGGCGGAACTCCTGATCTCGAAGCGATCCACGACGAGGTCGAGTCGCTGGTGCAGGGCCTGCTCGGCCTCGTCGGGGTCACATCGGATCCGCTCAGCGGCCGCGAGCACGTCCTCATGGCCAACATCATCGAGCTCGCGTGGGCGGCCGGTGAGACCCTCGACCTGGCGACCCTGCTCATCCGGATCCAGGACCCGCCGCTCCGCAAGCTCGGTGTCATCGACGTCGAGACGTTCTTCCCCAAGCCCGACCGCACCGCCCTCATGATGAAGCTCAACGGTCTGTTGGCGTCACCGTCGTTCTCCGCGTGGGGCCACGGCGCGCCCATCGACATCGAGTCGCTCCTGTGGTCCGACGACGGCACCGCCAACGCCGCCGTGATCTACCTCGCCCACCTGTCCGACGAGGAACGGCAGATGGTCGTGACCCGGGTGCTCTCGAAGCTCGTCGGGTGGATGCGCGGCCAGCCCGGCTCCACGAAGCTCCGGGTGCTCGTCTACATGGACGAGGTGTACGGGTTCGTGCCGCCGACGGCGATGCCACCGGCGAAGAAGCCGATCCTGACCCTCTTCAAGCAGGCGCGGGCGTTCGGCGTCGGGGTCGTCCTCGCCACGCAGAACCCCGTCGACCTCGATTACAAGGCGATCTCCAACGCCGGCACCTGGATGATCGGCCGCCTCCAGACCGAGCGCGACAAGGCCCGGCTCCTCGACGGCATGAGTTCGGCGGCCGGCACCGTCGACCTCGCCACGGTCGACGCGACGATCTCGTCGCTCGCGAAGCGCGAGTTCCTGCTCCACACCACCGGCGGCAAACCGCCCCGCACCTTCGGTGTGCGGTGGGCAATGAGTTACCTCGCCGGCCCCATCAGCAAAGACCAGGTCCCGAGGTTGCCCGGGCAGGCGTCGGCGCCCGCTCCCGAGGACGCCGGCGGTGCGTCGTTGCCCCGCTCCCGCGAAGGGGCTCCGACTGCACCGTCGACGCCCTCGTCCGCTCCGGTCGACGCGGCCGAGCCACCTCAGGACGGGCAAGCTGACACCGCCGGCTCGTCGGGGGCTGGGGGGTTGGCGCATGACGAGACTCCCGCCATGCCTGCCGTTGCAGCCGGGGTCCCCGTGCGGTTCTTGGACCCCGCGGCGCCGTGGGCTCCCACGCTCGGCGCCGTTTCGGGTGGGCGGCGGCTACAGGCGTGTGTTGCGGTGCGCGTGAACCTGTTGTTCGACGACACCCCGTCGGGTCTGCGCCACACCGAACAGATCGAGGCCATCTTCGCCCCGCTCGATCAGCCGAGGATCGATCCGGCCAAGGCGTACAGCGTCGACTACGACGACCGCGACCTCCAGACGTCCGCTCCGGCCGGCGCCGTGTTCGTGCTGCCGTCCGCGCCCGTGAACACCAAGGCGTACTTCAACGACGTCGAGTCCTCGGTGAAGGACTACCTGTTCCGCTCCCGCCACACGACGATCTACGGCAACAAGTCGCTGAAGCTCTACAGCCGCCCCGGCGAGAGCCAGGCCGACTTCACGGCTCGCTGCCATGCCGCCGCCGACGCCGGCGCCGACCGCGACACCGACCAGATCCGCCAGAAGCTGCAGCTCAAGATCGACCGCATCAACGAGGGCATCGCCGCCGATCGTCAACGTGCCCAGCAACTCGAGGAGGAGGCGGCCGCATCTCGCCGCAACGAAGCCGTGAGCATCGGCGGCAGTGTGCTCGGCGCCATCTTCGGAGGCCGCAAGAGCGCCCGTTCGATCAGCGCCGCGGCCAACCGCGCCGCCACGGGCCGGGCGCGGTCTCAGAAGGCCGACAACCGGATGGAACAGGCGCTCGCCCGCATCGACGAGAAGATGGCCAACATCGACGACCTCCAACACCAGTTGGCCGACGAGATCACCGACATCGTCGCCCACTGGTCCGGCCTCGCGGCCGACGTCGTCACCCTCGAGATCCCCCTCGAGAAGTCCGACATCGGCATCGAGCAGGTCGCGCTGGTGTGGGTGCCGACGGCTTGACGGCCTCGGCCGTCGGCTACAGGGGAGGGCGGTCGCCGAGCTCGGGGAAATGGCAGGCCACGCGGTGATCGGTCGCGTCGCCGTCGACGGGGACCAGCGGCGGCTCGGTGGTCGCGCACAGGTCGGTCGCCTTCCAGCAGCGAGTCCGGAACCGGCAGCCCGAGGGCGGATCGATCGGTGACGGCACCTCGCCGGTGAGGACGATGCGTTTGCGGGCACGTTCCTTGCGGGGATCGGGGATCGGCACCGCCGACAAGAGGGCGTTGGTGTACGGATGGCGGGGCTGGGTGTAGATCTGCGCCTTGGTGCCGATCTCGACGAGCTTGCCCAGGTACATCACCGCGACCCGGTCCGAGATGTGGCGGACCACCGACAGGTCGTGGGCGATGAACAGGTAGGCGATGCCACGTTCGTCCTGCAGCCGTTCGAGGAGGTTCACGACGCCGGCCTGGATCGACACGTCGAGCGCCGAGACCGGCTCGTCGAGCACGATCACCTCGGGGTCGACGGCGAGGGCACGGGCGATGCCGATGCGCTGGCGCTGACCGCCCGAGAACTCGTGGGGGTACCGGCTCCGGTGCTCGGGTGACAGGCCCACCGTTCGAAGCAGCTCGCTGACCTCCTCGGTGCACTCCTTCGCCTTCTTGCCCTGGTGGACGAGGAACGGCTCGGCCAGCACCTCGCCGATCGTCATGCGGGGGTTCAGCGACGCGTACGGGTCCTGGAAGACCATCTGCGCCCGGCGCCGGAGCTCCTTGTTGGGCATCTTGGCGGTGTCCTGACCGCCGAGCTTCACGGTGCCAGCGGTGGCCGTGAGCAGACGGAGCACCACACGCCCGAAGGTGGACTTGCCGCAACCGGACTCGCCGACGATGCCCAGGGTCTCGCCGCGGTCGACGCTCATGGACACACCGCTGACGGCGTGCACCTGGCCGATGGTGCGGCCGAACAGCCCGCCCGTGACCGGGAACTCCTTGACGACGTCGAGCGCCTCGAGAACGGGGCTGTTGCCGGCGGACGGCGACGGCGACGGTGCCGACGACGGGGTGGGTTCGGTCACGGTCATGCTCCCACCACACCGAGAAGCGCACGCGACTCGTCGCGACGCCAACAGGCAGCGCCGTGACCGGAGCGGTCGACGGCGGGACCCGTGGTGCCGCTGACGATGGCCGCCGGCGTCTCGTCGAAGAGGGTCGGCATCATCGAGTCGCAGCCCGACTCGCTCCGAGCGATCGCGCACCGCGGATGGAACGCACAACCGGCCGGCGGGTTGAGCATCGACGGAGGTTGGCCGCCGATCGGCACGAGCTGGTCGTCGCCGTCGGCATCGACCCGGGGCAGCGAGCGCAGCAGACCGATGGTGTACGGGTGCGTGGGATCGTCGAACAACTCGTCGGTGGACGCCTGCTCCACCACTTTGCCGGCGTACATGACGGCCACCTTGTTGGCGAGGCCGGCCACCACGCCGAGGTCGTGGGTGATGAGCATCACAGCCGCACCCTGTTGCCGGCTCACCGACACGAGCAGCTCCAGCACCTGCGCCTGGACGGTCACGTCGAGGGCCGTGGTCGGCTCATCGGCGATCACCAACTTGGGGTCGCACGACAGCGCCATGGCGATCATGGCCCGCTGGCGCATGCCGCCCGAGAACTCGTGGGGAAAGTTGTCGACCCGCCGCTGCGGCTGGGGGATGCCGACCAGCTCGAGCATCTCGATCGCCCGGTTCTTGGCATCGGCCTTCGAGATCTGCCGGTGCGACTGCAACATCTCGATGATCTGTTTGCCGACCGTGTAGACGGGGTTGAGGGCGCTCAGCGGGTCCTGGAAGATCATGGCGATCTCACCGCCGCGCACCTGGCGGAGCCGGTCACCCTTGGCGCCGATGAGGTTCTCGCCCTCCCACTCGATGCGCCCCGTCATGTTGGTGCGCCCCTCGGGGTGGAGTCCCAGCACGCTGAGGGCCGTCACGGACTTGCCGGACCCCGATTCGCCCACGACGGCCAGGACGTCGCCGTCGTCGATCGACATGTCGACGCCGCGCACCGCCTGCACGACGCCGTCCTCGGTCCGGAAGCCGACGTGGAGGTCGGAGATCTCGAGCAGTCGCCCCATGTCAGTTGTCCTTCACGTCGAGGGCGTCGCGGAGGCCGTCCCCCACGAGGAGGAACCCGAGCACCGTCAACACGATGGCCAGACCCGGGAACAGGAACATGTACGGGGCACTGGTGAGGAAGCTCTGGGCGTCGGACACCATCAGGCCGAGTGACGGGTTCGGCGGCTTGACCCCGACACCGAGGAAGCTCAGCGCCGCCTCGGACAGGATCGCGCTGCCGACGCCGACCGCCATGAGGACCACTACGGGCTGGAGCACGTTGGGGAGGATGTGGCGGAGCATGATGCGAGGGCCGCTGACCCCGAGGGCGCGGGCGGCCTCGATGTACTCGAACTCCTTCACCTGGATGAACCCAGCACGAACGGTGCGGGCCGTCTGCAGCCAGGCCGTGAAGGCCAGAGCGAAGATCACCGCCGGCACGCCCTTCCCGAAGACGGTGATGAAGGCGTAGGCGAGGATGATGTACGGGATGCCCAGCATGATGTCGACGAAGCGCATGGCGACCGAGTCGACCCACTTGCCGTACCAACCGGCAAGCGCACCGACGGCGATGCCGATGAACGTCTCGAGCAACGTCGCCATCACGCCGATGAACAGCGACAGCCGGATGCCGTGGACGACGCGGGCGAAGATGTCCGCACCCTTGTTGTCGACGCCGAACAGGTGCTGGTTGGTCGGGGGTTCGAGGATGACGGTCTTCGACAGCTTCGTCGGGCTCTGCACCACGAAGGGGCCGATGATGGCGACGAGGACCAGGAAGATCACCAGGAACAGGCCGAACATCGCCAGCTTGTTGCGACGGAACCGTCGCCAGGCATCCTCGAACAGCGAGCGTGAGGGCCCGACGTCGGCGAGCGTGGCGTCCAAGGCGACGACGCCGATCGGCGTGTCGGCGACCGGCTGGTGAGCAGGCACCTCGGGAGTGAGTCTGGGATCGGTCATTTCGCACCGCTCAGTCGGATCCGCGGATCGAGCTTGGCGTAACTGATGTCGACGGCCAGGTTGGCGAGGCCGTACATCAGCATCACGACCATGGAGAGCGTCAGGACGACCGGCAGGTCGGACTGGCCCGCGGCGCGGGCGACCTTGGAACCGAGGCCGGGCCACTGGAACACGGTCTCGGTCAGGATGGCGAACCCGATGAGCGTGCCGAAGTCGATGCCGATGAACGTCACGACGGGAATGAGCGCGTTGCGCAGCACGTGACGGCGGGAGATCGCCTTCTCGGTGAGGCCCTTCGCCCGGGCGGTGCGCACGTGGTCGGCGGTCTGCGCCTCGAGCATCGTGGTGCGCGTGAGCCGGGCCACGATGGCCGTCGACACCGACGCCAAGATGATGGCGGGCTGCACCAGCAGCTCGAGCTGCTTGAGGTTCGGGATGAAGAAGAGGTACCACTCGTCCGCGTCGTAGTTGGTACTCAACGTCGGGAAGTGAGCCCATTCGGGCCAGTTGTGCTTGAACGCGTAGACCCCTGTCACGAGGGTCAACAGGTACCCGAGCACAAAGACGGGGATGGCACCGGCGACCACCGCAGCGGTGGTGGTGACGGTGTCGGCGATCGAATTTCGTCTTCGGGCGGAGAGCACCCCCGACCCGACGCCGACGGAGGCCTCGATCAACATCGCCCAGACGGCGAGGCGGAGGCTGGCGGGGAGACGTTCCGCGACCATGTCGCGGACGGGCTCGCGGGTCTGGAAGCTGATCCCCGAGAGGGTGACAGTGTCCTTGAGCCGGTTCCAGTACTGCTCGTAGATCGGCTTGTCGAGCCCGAGACGGCGCTCGGTGTTGGCGATGACCGCCGGTGAGGGGTTGCGACCGTTGCCGCCGGAGATGACCCGGGCGGGGTCGGAGGGCAGCGTGAAGAAGAGCAGGAAGAGCAGGGTGAAGCCGCCGATGAGGGTCACGGCGAGCGAGAAGAGACGACGGACGATGAAGACAGCCATGGCGAAGTCGAACCGAGAGCGGGGTGGGCACCGGCAGGTGCCCACCCCGTTCGAGGTCGGGTGTTAGCCCTTCTTGCCGATTTTCTCCCAGAGGATGTTGCCGAGCGGCTGCTGGTCGTAGTTGATCACCGTGTCGCGGTACACCTGGTCACCGGTGTACCAGTTGAGCGGGATCGCGTTGGTGGTCTCGTTGAGGAGACGCTCCTCGGCGGCCTGGTAGAACTCGCCGCGCTTGGTCGGGTCGGTCTCCTTGAGGGCGTTCGACAGGTTCTCCTCGAACTTCTCGTCGTCGTAGCCGCCGAGGTTGTTGCCACCGATCGACACCTTGCCGAACAGGTCGACCATGAAGTTGCCGTAGGTCGGGTAGTCGGCGTACCAGCCGGAGCGGCAGACCTGGCAGGCGCCGGGCTGGGCGATGACCTTGAAGTAGTCCTCGTCGATGGCGTTGAGCTCGACGTCGATGCCGAGGACGTCCTTGAGGTTGGCCTGCATGATCTCGACCACGGTCTGGTGGCTACCACCGGTGTTGAACGAGATCTTGATCGGACCGTCGAGGGTGCCACCGTCGGCGACCCACTCGTCGTACAGCTTCTTGGCCTCGGCCGCGTCGGTCTTGGCGTACTTGCCGATGTCAGCCTTGAACCCGGGGATGCCGGGGGGCGTGATGCCGGTGGAGACGATGCGAGCGCCCTCGTACGCCTTCGTGTTGATCTCGTCGCGGTCGATCGCCATGGAGATGGCCTGGCGGAGCTTGGTGTTCTTCTCGCCGCCCAGGACCGGATCGTCATGGCCGATGTCGAAGAAGTACGTGCCGAGCTGCGGCGACTTGGTGTCGTTCGGGTAGGTGGCCGTGGCCTCCTTGTACTTGCCCGAAGGAATCGTGGCGTTGTCGCCCTCGCCGGCCGAGAAGGCCTGGTAGGCAGACTCGACATCGGTGGTCAGCTTGAAGGTGATCTTGTCGAGCTTGGCCTTCGTGTCGCCGAGCACGTTGCCGGCCCAGTCGTCGTTGCGCACGAGCACGACCTCACCCGAGTCGGGCGAACCGGCGGACTCGAACTTGAACGGGCCGTTGCCGATGACGGCACCCTTGTCGCCCCAGCCGGTCGTGTTGCCGACCCGGGCGATGTCCTCATCCGAGATCGGCGAGAACGACGAGAAGGAGACGATCGCCGGGAAGTCGGCGAGCGGGCTCTCGAGGGTGACCTCGAGGGTCATCGCATCGTCGTCGGCGACGATCGAGTCGAGGGTGTCGACCTTGCCGTCGAGGAGGTCGGCGCCACCCTTGACGTAGGCCATCAGGTAGCCGTACGAGGAGGCGAGCTCCTGGCTGCCGGCGCGCTCCCAGCCCTGCTTGAAGTTGTGGGGCAGGACGGGCTCGCCGTTGCTGAACTTCTGGTCGTCCTTGATCTTGAAGGTGAAGACCGTGGCGTCGTCGTTGGCCTCGAAGCTCTCGGCGACGAGCGGCTTGAGCTCAGGGTTGCAGGTGTCGGTGAAGTCGAAGTCGGTGAGACCGTCGAAGAGCGCACCGGTGATCTGGGACTCGTCGAGTGTCTGCACGGCGCCGGGATCGAAGCTGGTGTTGTCACCGGCGCTGGCGAGCTGCGCGTAGTCGACGAACTCGCCGCCCTCGGGCGCGTCCTCGTACTTCAGCGTGCGGCAGCTGTCCGAACGCGGCGGAAGGGTCGTGCTGGCGGCGGTGTCGCCGCCCGACGACTCACCGTCGCTCGAATCCTTCGAGTCGCCGCAGCCTGCGGCGACGAGGGTGAACGCGAGAGCGAGTGCGGCGACTCCCCTCCCGGCGTTCGACGATCCCAAGCGTTTTCTCATGTTGTGGTCCTCCGGATGGATGAATACCGACTAGTCGTGACGCGGAACCTACACCCCGCCCCGCGACGTTCGGGTGACAGTCACCGTTTCGTAACAGAGCGTTCTCTGAAACATCTGTTCCAGATTTGGACGAGTTGGGGACGCGGCCCGCGCAATCGGTTGAGGCGATCGACTCAATCTATCGAGCTGATCCGAGCCCGCTGCGCCTCAGCTGCGAACGTCGAGGACGGTTCGCACCCCGAGGCCGGCGCGCATGTCGGCCATCGCCTCGTTCACCTCGGCCAGCGGCCGGCGGTTCGTGACCATCGAATCGAGGTCGAGGCGCCCCGCCTGCCAGAGCGCAACCAGGCGGGGGAAATCGCGGGGAGCGTGGCACCCACCGAGCAGCGTTCCGACCACGCGCTTCTCGGTGAACATCGTCAGCACCACGTTGAGCTTCGCCTCGTGGTCGACGGGCGCAGCGCCCACAATCACGGTGGTGCCGCCGTTGCGGGTCGCGGTCACTCCGGTCTCGACGAGCGCAGCGTGGCCGACCGCGTCGAAGGCATAGTCGACGCCCACCCCGGTGAGCGCCTGGGCGACCGAGATCACGTCGTCCTTCGTCGGGTCGACCACGTCGGTCGCACCGACCTGGAGCGCGGACTCGCGACGGGCCTCGACGGGGTCGGACACGATGATGCGCGTGGCGCCGGCGATGCGGGCACCCTGCACGATCGACAACCCGATGCCGCCCGCGCCCATCACGAGCACGGTCGCGCCGGCCTCGACCTTGGCGGTGTTGAGCGCAGCGCCCACCCCGGTCTGCACGGCGCAGCCGATGATGCACGCGAGGTCGAGCGGCAGATCGGCGTCGATCTTGATCGCCGCCGACTCGGCGACGACGACGTACTCGGCCATCGCCGCCAGCCCGAGCCCGCGGTACACGACGCTCCCCTGCCGGCTCAGGCGCGTGCTGCCGTCGGGCAGCATCGACATCGCGATCGCTGCCGAGTTCACACAGCTGCTGTGCTCGTTGCGCACACACCAGTAGCAGTGGCCGCAGGCGGCGCTCGGGCTCAGTACGACGTGGTCACCGACCGCCAGCTGGGACACGCCCGGCCCGACCTCGACCACCACGCCGGCGGCCTCGTGGCCCAGCACCGAGGGCGTCAGCGCCGGGTGCACCCCGTCGACCTGCGACACGTCGGAGTGACAGACCCCGCACCACGCCACCTCGACGCGCACTTCACCGAGACCGGGACCGTCGAGTTCGACGTCGTCGACGACGATCATCGGCGCCCCCACCTCGTCCAGGAGCGCGGCTCGCATCTTCGTCGACATGTCTCCCCCTTCAGGAGCGGGCGGCCTCCGCCAGCTCGACCAGCACCCTTGCATATCTGTCGGGTGCGCCGGGAGCCCAGTCGAAGAAGAGCGACGGTTCGGTCAACTCCAGCTCGAGGATCGAGAATCGACCGTCGTTGTCGACGAGCACGTCGACCCGGGCGTAGGGCAGGGGAAGCGACACCCCCGCCAGCGCGTCGATACCCCCGAGCGCGGCGAGGCACTGCGTGGCGAGGGCGATCTGGTCGGGGTGGGCGTCGGTGGCCGTGATGACCTCCTGGGCGAACAGGGCACGGGTGGCCTCCTCGCCGGCAACGAGCAGCGGCCCCTTGCGGATCGCGTGGCTGAACTCGCCACCGAAGAACAGGAGCGCCGTCTCGCCCTCCTCGTCGACCGCCGCCTGGTACGGCTGCACCATGACGGTCCGACCGTGGGCGAGGAGGGCCTCGACCTGCGCCGTTGCCGGCGCGTGGTCGTCGGCGTGGTAGCGGACCGTGTCGCGGGAACCGGCCGACACGGTCGGCTTGACGACGAACTCGACGCCGAACGGCAGCTCGATCGGGTCGCCGGGCTCGATGAAGGACGTGTCGACCACGTTGACGCCGGCGTCCACGAGATCGCGGAGGTACCGCTTGTCGGAGTTCCACGCGACGACCGCGGGGGCGTTGATCAACGTCGTCGCCGACGCGCAACGACGGGTCCAGTCGAGGAACTCGTCGTGGCGTTGGGTGTAGTCCCAGGTGGAGCGGATCACGGCGAGGTCGACCGATGCCCAGTCGGCCCCGTCGTCGTCCCAGTCGAGCACCTCGACCGTTGTCCCGATCTGTTCGAGCGCGGCGACGAGTGGCGGCAGATCGTCGTCGAAGGGGCGGCCGGGTCCACTGGTCACGATGGCGATGCGGTGCGACATGGCCCGAGACGGTAGCGCCCGACAGAGACCGGCTCGGCTGGATTCCTGACCTTGGGGGTCGGGTAACCTGACCCACGTCCTGAGGAGCGTGCGAATGTTGAAGATCCATTGGTTCCTGCCCACCGGCGGCGACTCCCGGGACGTTTCACCGTCCGACGACGGCTCACCGGTGCGCCCACCCACGATCGACTACCTCAGCCAGATCGCCCGGGCGTGCGACCAGCTCGGCTTCGACGCCGTCCTCACCCCCTGCGGCACCGGGTGCGAGGACTCGTGGATCACCACGGCCATGCTCGTGCCCCAGACCCGCCGGCTGCGTTTTCTCGTCGCTTTCCGCCCGGGGCTGCTGTCCCCCACGCTCGCCGCCCAGATGGCGTCGAGCTACCAGCGCCTGTCGGGCGGCCGCGTGATCGTCAACCTCGTCACGGGCGCCGAGCCCCGCGAGCTCGCCCGCTTCGGCGACTACGCCGACAAGGACGCCCGGTACGCCCGAACCGGCGAGTTCATCGAGGTCATGCGGGGCGCCTGGGGCGCCGAGCCGTTCGACCACGAGGGCCCGAACTACCGGGTCGAGTCGGCCACCACCCGCGAACAGCCCACCCCCCAGCCCGAGATCTACTTCGGTGGAGCGTCCGAGGCCGCCGAGGTGGTCGCCGCCGCCGGCGCCGACGTGTACCTGGCGTGGGGCGAACCGCCGGAGATGGTCGCCGAGCGCGTCGACCGCATGCGCAAGCTCGCCGCCGACAACGGGCGCACCGTGCGATTGGGCATCCGTTTCCACACGATCGCCCGACCGACGTCGGAGGAAGCGTGGGCCGAGGCCGGCCGCCTCCAGGCCGGCATGTCCCCCGAGGCCATCGCCGCGGCCCGCGCCGACTTCGAGACCACCCAGTCGGAGGGTCAGCGTCGGATGGCCGAACTCAACGGCGCCCGCTCGAACGTGACCGCCGGCGACCTGAGCGATCCCCGATCCCTCGAGATCTACCCGAACGTGTGGAGCGGCATCGGCCTCGTGCGCGGCGGTGCCGGCACGGCGCTCGTCGGCAGCTTCACCGAAGTCGCCGACCGCATCGCCGAGTACGCCGCCCTTGGGTTCGAGGAGTTCATCCTCTCGGGCTACCCACACCTCGAGGAAGCCTGGTGGGTCGGCGAGGGGCTGCTCCCCGAGCTGCGTCGCCGGGGGCTCGTCGAAGAGCTCCCCGCCAACGCAGCGGCGCCCGTCTTCCACTTCCGGTAGTCCGTCCGCTCCGATGTCCGTCACCGTCGGGCTCCTGATGTGCGGCCACGTACATCCCGACGCCCTCGACCTCGGGGGCGACTACCCCGAGCTGTTCACGTCGCTGCTCGGGCCCCTCGGCATCGAGGTCATGCCGTACGCGGCCGAGGATGGTCAGCTGCCGCAGTCGATCGACGAGTGCGACGCCTGGATCACCTCACCGTCGCGGAACTCCGTGCTCGACGACCTGCCGTGGATCCACCGGCTCGGCGACTTCGTCATGGAGGCGGTGGTCCGCGAACGGCCGTTCGTCGGCATCTGCTTCGGCCACCAGGTGCTCGCCTCGCTCTTCGGGGGAACGGTCGAGCGGGCCGCCGTCGGGTGGGGTGTCGGGGTGAAGGAGTACGAGGTCACCGAACACCGACCGTGGATGGTTCCGGCCCGCGACCGGGTGTCGCTCGTGGCCAGCCACGAGGACCAGGTCACCCGGCTCCCCGATGACGCAACCCTGCTGATGCGCGCCGACTACTGCCCGATCGCGGCGTTCGAGCTGGGCCCGAGGTGTGTGACGCTGCAGCCCCACATCGAGTTCTCGACGCAGATCTCCTCGCGGCTCATCGACCTGCGCCACGACCTCATCGGCGCCGACGTGGCCGCGGCGGCGAGGGCGAC
>CALMLJ010000469.1 GCA_937868025.1 uncultured Acidimicrobiaceae bacterium | reverse complement strand
CCGCCGGGGCGGATGTAGTTGTGGTTCATGCGCAGGCCGGTGACCATCTCGAGGAACCGGAGCACCTCTTCGCGCTCACGCCACCCGTAGAGCATCATCGAGACGGCGCCGAGGTCCATGCCGTTGGTCGCCATGAACAACAGGTGCGAGCCCAGGCGGTTCATCTCGCACATCAGCATGCGAATCCACTGCGCCCGCTCGGGCACCTCGATGCCGAGAAGCTTCTCGGTCGCGAGCGAGAACGCGAGCTCGTTGAACAGCGGCGAGGCGTAGTCCATGCGGGTGACGTTGGTGCACCCCTGGGCGTAGGTGAGTTCCTCGCCCGTCTTCTCCATACCCGTGTGGAGGTAACCGATCACCGGCTTGGAGCGGGTGACGATCTCACCCTCGAGCTCGAGCACGAGTCGCAGCACACCGTGCGTCGACGGGTGCTGCGGGCCCATGTTCATGATCATGCGCTCGCTGTCGGCCTGGTAGCCGGAGCGACGCTCGGCCTCGGTCTCCGACAGGCGGAGGACCGAGTGGTCGGCGGTGAGGTGCTCGAGCGCGGCGTCGAGCTTGGCGGTATCGGCCTTGGAGTCGGTCACGGTCATCGTTCCGTGCTCCCCTGCTTGAACTGGACGGGAATGCGGCCCACGGAATAGTCCTTGCGGAGGGGGTGGCCGGACCACTCGTCGGGCAACAGGATCCTGGTCATGTCGGGATGGTCGGTGAACACGATGCCGAACAGGTCGTAGGCCTCGCGTTCCATCGCCTCGGTGCCGGGATGCAGCTTGAACAGCGTCGGCACGGTGGGGTCGTCCTCGGGCACCTGCACCCGGATGCGCACCCGACGGGACTCGTTGTGGTTGAGGAGGCTGACGACCACCTCGAACCGCTCGGGCGTGACCTCGGCGGGGAGGTGCGAGCGTCCCGGATGGGTCAGATAGTCGACCCCGAACAGGTCGATGCACTGCCAGAAACCGTCGGCGCGCAACTTCGTGACCAACTGCACCAGGTCGGACCGTTCGGCGTGCAGGACGACCTCGTCACCGACGCGTACCACCAGGGCGCCGTGCAGGCGCTCGGCCGGTACCGGGGCGACCTCGTCCGCCGGGGTGTCGGCGTCAACGGCCGACTCGGGAGCTTCGGCCATGTCAGCGCGATCCCAGGGTCACCGGCTGGGCGATCCCACTCTGTCCGTCGATCTGCTCGACGACGATGCCGGCGCCGCCACCGTTCTCGGCCCGACGCGAGAGGAGCTCGCCGGTCTCGATCTTGCCGTGCAGCGTCAGGATGGCGTGCATGAGCGTCTCGGGGCCCGGAGGGCAACCCGGCGCGTACACGTCGACCGGCACGACCTGGTCGACGCCCTGCACCAGCGCGTAGTTGTTGAACATGCCGCCACTGCTGGCGCACACACCCATGGAGATGACCCACTTGGGTTCCATCATCTGGTCGTAGATCTGCCGAAGCACCGGCGCCATCTTCTGGCTCACGCGTCCGGCGACGATCATGAGGTCGGCCTGACGCGGGGAGGCGCGGAACACCTCCATGCCGTACCGCGCGAGGTCGTAGTGCGACCCGCCCGCACCCATCATCTCGATGGCGCAGCAGGCCAGGCCGAAGGTCGCGGGCCAACAGCTGCGGGCCCGGGCCCACCGCACGACGTCCTCGACCTTGCCGGTGACGAAGTTGTGTTCGAGACCGGCGAGGCCGTCGTCGGCAACGTCTTGGATGATGCCCATCAGGCTGCCTCGGTCCCAGGAGTGTGCGGTGCGCCGTGATCGCCGATCTCGGCGGCGACGAGTGCGTCGTCGGGGCCGGGCTCGCGACCCTCGAGGCCAACACGACGAATCGTGGAGGTCGAGGTGCGGGTCGGGTCGACGCCGAGCTCACCGCGGCGGGCCTGCTTGGCGGGACCCCAGTCGAGGGCACCGTTGGCGATCAGGTACAGGAACGACGCGAACACGGCCACCGCGAACTCGACGACCGCGAGGAGACCGAACGTGCCCAGGCGGTGGAACACCGACGTGAAGGGGTACAGGAACACGATCTCGATGTCGAACACGATGAAGATCATCGCCACGAGGTAGAAGCGGACCGGGAAACGTTCCGGTGCCTCGGCCTGGTCGACGATGCCGCACTCGTACGGCGAGGTCTGGGCCGGCGTGGGTCGGCTCGGGAAGAGCAGCCTCGACGACACGAGGCTGATCGCGGCGAACAGGATCGCCAGAACGATCATCACCACGATCGGGAGGTACTGACCCACGGCTACTTGCCCTTGCCCGCTCCGCTGAACGCGGCGCGCACGGCCATCGCCTGCTTGTCGCGGTAGTGGAGGATCGTCGTGAAGATGATGAAGCCGATCAGGTTCGCGATCGCGAACATGAACGGGATGAACCGCTTGTTGCCGAGGTTGCGGAGCATCGCGACCGTCGTCGTCGACGCGTCGGGCTCAGCGGTCGCCGGGGGCGGCGCCTCACCGTCGACCAACGGGAACTGCTTGGCCTTCACGACGGTGACGGCAGCGAGCAGCTTGGGGTTCTTGATCTCCACAGCGGTGGACACCCGGTGCCAGGCCTGCTTCAGCGAGGACTCCTCGGTGATGGGGTTGCAGGGTTCCTTGCCGCCGTAGAAGAACACGTCCTTCACGATGTAGCTGGCCGACGTCGT
>CALMLJ010000468.1 GCA_937868025.1 uncultured Acidimicrobiaceae bacterium | reverse complement strand
CGGGCTCGGCGCCCGGATCCGCAGTGAGCGGGGTCAACCCCGAGCGCGGCGATCCGGGTTCGGGCGCGGCGGACTCCTCCGGGTCCGGGAAGGGGACGATCTCGATCCGGATCTTCTGCGCCGCCATGTGCTCACCATCTTGGTCCGACTGTTCGGTCGACAACGACCATCCAGGGAGACCCCCGGAGTGACGATGTCATCCAGAACGGTAGCAAATTGCACCAAATGATGTGAATAGCGATCAGAACAACGATTGGCCCCGCGACGCAGCGAGTACCTCGTACCACTGCTGGCGCGAGAACCCCACCTCGGTGGCCTCGGCGCACTGACGAATCCGAGCGACCCGCGAGGTCGACACGATCGGCACCACACCGGCGGGATGGTGCAGCAACCACGACAACACCACCGCCACCCGCGGCGCACCCTGTTCGGCCGCGATGCGGTCGAACACGGCCGCCACCGCCTGCAGCTTCTTGCTGGTCGCCTCCCCGACGAGGGTGCCACCGGCGAGGGGACTCGACGCGATCGGGGTGAGCCCGAGTTCCATCGCCAGATCGAGCGTCCCGTCGGTGAGCGACCCCAGGCGGACAGCGTTGAGCGGAACCTGCACCGACACGAGCGGGAAGTCGAGGAACGACTGCAGCGCCTGGGTCTGCCAGGCCGTGTGGTTGCAGACGCCCACCTCACGCACCTTGCCCGCCTCGCGCAGCTCGGTCAGCACTTCGGCGACCTCGCCGGGGTGGGCCAGCAGGTCCGGTTGATGCACCTGGTAGAGGTCGATCACGTCGACGCCGAGACGGTACAGCGAGGCGTCGCATGCCTGCCGGAGGTGATCGGCGCTCGTGTCGAACGGGAGCGGCGGGAACACCCCACCCTTGGTCGACAGCACCACCCGGTCGCGCAGCTCGGGCACCTCGGCGAAGACCTCACCGAGCCGTTGTTCCGCCGCGCCGAACCCGCCCCCGTGCGCAGCGTCCTCCTCGGTCGGGTCGAACCCCGCCACGTCGGCCGTCTCGATCAACGTCATGCCGGCCTCGACGGCCGCCTCGATGCGGTCGATGGCGGCGTCGAGCGTCGCCTCGCCGAGCCGCGCCGTGCCGTACGCGAGCGGACCGATCTCGATGTCGAGCCCGGCGAAGGGCACCGAATCGTCGGGGGAAGCGGTGGTCTCGGCATCGACATTCGGATCGGTCATCGGCGGTTACCGTACCCGGCATGGGCGACGACGGAGCTGGGCCGAGGGCGTCGGCGGGCGCCGGCGACGAGTTGGTCGAGGAGGTCGACACCGACGGACGAGTCCTTCGGGTGGTGACGCGCGCCGAGATGCGGGCGGCCCGACTCCGCCACCGGACCACCTTCATCGCGGTCGTCGACGCAGACCACCGGCTCCTCGTCCATCAGCGGAGTCCACTGAAGGACGTCTGGCCGAGCCGGTGGGACATCGCCGCCGGTGGGGTGGCCGCCGTGGGCGAGAGCTGGGAGGACGGTGCCCGTCGCGAGCTCGCCGAGGAGCTCGGCATCGACGCCGCGGTGGTCGCCCTCGGTGGCGGCCGCTACGACGACGAGGACGTCAAGACGGTCGCCGAGGTCTTCCTCGCCCGCCACGCCGGCGACGTCCGGTTCGCGGACGGCGAGGTGGTCGACGCCCGGTGGGTGACGCTCGGCGAGCTGGACGAGCTGATCTTGTCGGAGCGCTGCTGCCCCGACTCGATCGCGCTCGTGCTTCCCCTCGTTCGCCCGCTGCTCGAGGTCCCCACGGACTGACGGCGCAGTCTCACTGTCAGTGGGTCCCCTCATGATGGGGACCATGACCACGCAGACCGCTTCCCGCAGTGCCCGCACGGCGCGTTCGTCCGTCCCGCTCGACCCGGCCCTGCGCGCCCTCCGCTGCGAGGTCGCCCGTTGGGCCCTCGCCGCCGGGCAACCACTCAACCTCGATGCCATCGGGGTCATCCTCGGGGCTCGGCACGCCGAGGCGATCGTCGAGGGCCGGCCGTTCAACCGCTGGACCACCAACACGGTGCTCACGTTCCTGTTCGGCACCGCCGAGGACTGGTGCCTTCGCCAGCACGTCACGATGCCTCCCCACCTCGGCGAGTCGCTCCTGACCTACGTCAACTTCCTCGCCGCCGCGGGGGTGCTCGCCCCCGGCTCGTCGTCGGTCCGCCAGCTGCAGAACACGATCTCCGACCTCGCCGGCCTCACGGCGACCGGTCATCGGCGGCCGTCCCGGGTCGACGACGGTGCGCCCACTCCCACCCCGCTTCGACGCTGACCCGATCGGGGTAGCGTCCCCCGGCGATGCCACTGCCCCACCGATCGACCGAGTACGACGCCACCATCGTGGGCACCGGCCCCAACGGGCTGGTCGCCGCCGTCACCCTCGCTCGCGCCGGATGGCGCGTGCTCGCGGTCGAGGCCGCTCCCACTCCCGGAGGCGGGACGCGCTCGGCGGAGCTGACCCGCCCGGGTCTCGTGCACGACGTGTGTTCCGCGATCCATCCCCTCGGCGTCGCGTCCGAGGCGATGCGCAACCTGCCGCTCGCGGACCACGGCCTCGAATGGGTCCAACCCGAGATCGCCGCCGGCCACCCGCTCGATGGCGGCCGGGCGGGGCTCCTGTACCCGTCGCTCGACCGGACGGTCGCGGGTCTCGGCACCGACGGCGACGCCTACCGCCGCCTCCTCGCCCCACTCGTTCGTCAGGACCTGGTCGACTCGCTGCTGTCGCCCCTGTCGCTTCCCTCGGCACCGGTGGCGCTCGCACGGTACGGGCTGGCCGGCATCCTGCCACTCGATCGCCTCGCCCGCTCCCGCTTCTCGACCGACGAGGCCAAGGCGCTGCTCGCCGGGCTCGCCGCCCACTCGATGCTGTCGCTGCGGTCGCCCATCACCGCGGGGTACGGCCTGATGCTCGGCCTGCTCGGACATCTCGTGGGCTGGCCGATGGCGAAGGGCGGGTCGCAGGCGATCGCCGACGCGCTGGTGTCGCTGCTCGAGGCCCACGGCGGCACCGTCGAGTGCGGGCGTCCCATCCGCTCGCTCGACGAGCTCCCGCCGTCGCGGGCAACCATCTTCGATGTCACGCCGACCCAACTCGTTGCGATCTGCGGCGACCGGATGCCCGATCGTTACCGCCGTCGGCTCACGTCGTTCCGACGCGGGCCGGGCGTGTGGAAAGTCGACTGGGCACTCGACGGGCCGGTCCCGTGGACCAACCCCGACCTCCACCGCACCGCGACGGTGCACCTCGGCGGGACGCTGGAGGAGATCGTGGAGGCCGAGGACGAGGTGATCGCCGGCCGCCATCCCGAACGGCCCTACGTCCTGTACGTGCAGACGAGCCAGTTCGACCGGAGCCGCGCTCCTGCCGGCGCCGAGACGGGGTGGGCGTACTGCCACGTGCCCAACGGGTCGACCGTCGACATGACCGACCGCATCGAGGCGCAGGTCGAGCGCTTCGCTCCGGGCTTCCGCGACCGCATCGTCGAACGCCACGTGATGAGCCCCGCCGCGATGCAGGCGCACAATGCCAACTACCTCGGCGGCGACATCAACGGCGGCATGGCGAACCTCCGCCAGTTCGTCGCCCGGCCGACGCTGTCGCTCCACCCGTGGCGCACCCCGATGCCGGGTATCTACCTGTGCTCGTCGTCGACACCGCCTGGCGGCGGGGTCCACGGGATGTGCGGCCTCCACGCGGCCCGAGCCGCGCTGTCCGACCTCGGCTGAGCATCGCGCCGATCGCCTCGGCGGCTCGGGGCTCGGCGGCTCGGCGCTAGCTGATGCCGAAGAACGAGAGGATCTCGTCGGTGGCGTCGAGCGAGCCGGTGAGCGGCCACAGATGGCCCCAGTTGGCGATCGTGATGAGTTCGACGCGCGAACCGGCGCCGCAACCGTTCCACTCCTCGTAGGTGAGGTCGCCGTCGGTGCGGTCGCTCGGCGGTGCGGTGCAGCTGTCGTCGGCAGCGACCTGTTCGGCCATCGTGGGCACCGGTTGGAAGCTCACTCCCATGATCGCCGCGACCAGCCCGGCACCGCCCTGGTAGGGCACGGTGTCGTCGGCCGTGCCGTGGATGTGCAGGATGGAGAGCGGTTGTCGCGGTGGGCAGTTGATCACGCGGGTGCCGGAGACGCTGGCGATGCCCGCGAGCCGATCGCTGACGCACGCGAACCGGTAGGCCATCATGCCGCCGTTCGAGAACCCCGCCATGTACATGCGACTGGTGTCGACGTCGGGCCGGCGGGCGATCTCCTCCACCAGGGTCGCGAGGTAGCTGGTGTCGTCGATGCCGGTGCCCTTGGCGATGCCGCAGCAGTCACCGGCGTTCCAACTGCTCGCGATGCCCGACGGCGTGACGAGCATGAACCTTCTGGCGAGGACGGCGTCGGTCCACGCTCCGGCGTCACGAATCGTGCCCGGGCCGTCACCGAGCCCGTGCAGCAGGAAGACCACCGGCAGCTTGGTTCCCTCGGGCACGCCCGGCGGGAGGATCACCGCACATTCCCGGGTGATCAGGCCTTGGGTGATCGCACAACTCGAGGTGACGGCCGTGCTGCCCGGCACCGGGGTCGTCACGGTGTTCGGCGGCAGCACCGTGCCGTCGGGGCTGCGGTCGATCGCCCCGTCCTGCTGCCGGGCGACGAGCAGCGCGGCGATGATGAGCAACACGACGCCGATGACCAGGGCGGGGAGACACCCCCACAGCCATCGACGCCGCTTCCTGGGCGGCGGGGGTGGCGGGACGGTCCACGCCCTTCCGTCGGAGTCATCGGTCGAAAAGGGCTGCAAGGCGGGACATGGTAGGCGGGGCCTCGATCCCTCCCCCATCAGGTCGTCATTCCGCTCCGGCCGCCGTGCCCGATTCCGAGATCTGACGAGGCGTCAGATACGATCGACCACCATGCAGTTGGGAGATTCGCAGGCCGACGCCGAGTTCCGCGCCGAGATCCGTGACTGGATGGCGGCGAACCTCACCGGCGAGTTCGAGCAACTCCGCTTCCGCGGCGGCCCCGGCGACGAGCACATGTTCGTCGAGGAGCGCATGGCCTGGGAGCGCCACCTGGCGGCGCACCGGTGGACGTGCGTCGGTTGGCCGACCGGGCACGGGGGCCGCGGGCTGCCGATCAGCCAGGAGGTCATCTTCCACGAGGAGTACGCCCGCGCGGGTGGCCCCGGACGCGCCGGCCTCATCGGCGAGGGCCTGCTCGGCCCGACCCTCATCCACTTCGCGTCGCCCGAACAGCAGCAGCGGTTCCTCCCCGGCATCGTGGCGGGCACCGAGTACTGGTGCCAGGGCTACTCCGAGCCCAACGCCGGCAGCGACCTCGCCAACATCAAGACGACCGCCCGCCTCGAGGGCGAGGGCGACGACGCCGAATGGGTGATCAACGGCCAGAAGGTCTGGACGTCGCTCGCGCAGTGGTCCGACTGGTGCTTCGTCATCTGCCGGGTCGAGGAGGGCAGCCAGCGCCACGCCGGCCTCGCCTACCTGCTGGTGCCCATGGACGCCGACGGCATCGAGGTTCGCCCGATCCGCCAGATCACCGGCACCGCCGAGTTCAACGAGGTGTTCTTCACCGACGTCCGCACCGCGGCCCACAACATCGTCGGCGAGCCCGGCGAGGGGTGGAAGGTCGCGATGGGCACGCTCGCGTTCGAGCGTGGGGTACTCACCCTCGGCCAGCAGATGGCATTCCAGCGTGAGCTGGACGAGATCATCGAGACCGCCCGGCACAACGGTCGAATCGACGACCCGATCCTGCGAGACCGTCTCGTCGGCCTGTGGATCCGCCTGCGGATCATGCGCACCAACGCGATTCGCACCCTGTCGCTGGCGTCGGCGCAGCTCGGCCGCGAAGCGATGATCGGCAAGCTCTACTGGGCGAACCTCCACCAGGAGATGGGTGAGGTCGCGATGGACGTCCTTGGTCCCGAGGCCATGGTCATCGCCGACCGCTACGACGCTCACGAGCCCCTCGACGCGCTGCACCGTCTGTTCATGTTCACGCGGTCCGACACCATCTACGGCGGGTCCGACCAGATCCAACGCAACGTCATCGGCGAGCGGGCGCTCGGCCTGCCGCGCGAACCCCGCTAGCAGTCCCACCGACCTTCAGGAGCACCATGGCCGCACCCGTTCCCACCTATCCCGCTGCGCACGGGCTGCTCGCCGGCAAGACCGTTGTGGTCACCGCCGCCGCGGGCACCGGCATTGGTTTCTCGCTGGCCAAGCGCTGCGTCGAAGAGGGCGCGACCGTGCTGATCAGCGATCTCCACGAGCGTCGCCTGGGCGAGGCCGCCGACAACATCGAGGCAGAGACGGGCACCCGTCCGGCGACGTTCCTCTGCAACGTCACCGACGAGGAGCAGGTGCAGGGGCTGGTCGCCGCGTCGATCGAAGCGCTTGGCCACATCGACGTGTGGATGAACAACGCCGGCCTCGGAGGCAACGCCGCAGTCGTCGACATGACCGACGACCAGTGGAACGTCGTGTTGGACGTGACCCTCACCGGCACGTTCCGTTGCCTGCGGGCCGTGCTCCCCCACATGTACGAGCGAGGCACCGGCGCGATCGTCAACAACGCGTCGGTCCTCGGATGGCGGGCGCAGGAACTGCAGGCGCACTACGCCGCAGCGAAGGCCGGCGTGATGGCCCTGACCCGCTGCACCGCGATGGAAGCGGCCAAGCACAACGTCCGGGTGAACGCGGTGTCGCCGAGCCTGGCGATGCACCCGTTCCTCGCCAAGGTGACGCCCGACGGCCTGCTGGAGGAGCTCGAGGCCCGTGAAGCGTTCGGCCGGGCCGCCGAGCCGTGGGAGATCGCCAACGTCATGGTCATGTTGGCGTCGGACTACACGACCTACATGACGGGCGAGGTCGTCGCCGTGTCGAGCCAGCACGCGTGAGGGCCGGTGGCCCTACACTCGCGCGTCGCCGCCAACCGAAAGGCCCGCCCATGAAGCTCCGCCGATCCGTCGCCGTCGTGGCTGGGTCCGTCCTCCTGCTCTCCGCCTGCGGGGGTGAGGAACTCCCCTCGAAGAGCGAGTTCATCTCCAAGTTGAAGCAGGAGATGTCGTCGGAGCTGTCGTCGCTCGAGTCCTCGGGCATCGACAAGGCCGCCGCCGAGAAGATCTTCGACGACTTCCTCGGCTGCACCTACGACGAGATCAAGGGCGACGAGGAGCTCTTGAAGAAGGTCAACGACGGCGCCGACGACACCGCCACGACCGGCGAGATCACGAAGAAGGCAACGGCGTGTGCGAACGACCTGCAGCAGGCGGCGGTCGAGGCCGCCACCGGAGGCTCGGCCGGTGGCTGACCTCCGACGACGCGCCGCGGTCGCAGCCGTCGCCCTCTCACTCGTCGCAACCGGGTGCGGCGGTCCGCCCACCAAGGCCGAGTTCGTGACGAAGATGCGCGAGTCCGTCGGTGACCTCGATGCCGGGCTCGCGAGCCAGAACATCGACCCCGAGACGGGCAACGAGCTGATCACGAAACTGCTCGAGTGCCAGTACGAGTCGATCAAGGACGACGACGACCTGTTGCAGAAGGCGTACGACGATCCGGGCGACACCGAGATCGCGCCACAGCTCGACGCGAAGACCACCAAGTGTGTCGACGACTTCTCGACGGCGATGGCCGACCTCGCCGGTCCGACCACCACCACGATCCCCGAAGGCTGAGCCCGATGTCGCTGTCCGTCCCCACGCCCGCCGACCTGCTCGAGCACGTCGGCGACTCGCTCGGTCCCACCGAGTGGGTGGTCGTCGACCAGGAGCGCATCAACCAGTTCGCCGAGGCGACCGGTGACCACCAGTGGATCCACGTCGACGTCGAGCGCGCGACCGCCGAGAGTCCCTTCGGTGGGCCGATCGCCCACGGGTACCTGACGCTCGCTCTCGCCAACCTGTTCCTGCCGCAGCTGCTGAGCGTCGAGTCGTTCTCCGCCGGACTCAACATCGGCCTCGACAAGGTCCGCTTCCCGTCGCCGGTCCCGGCCGGCTCGAAGATCCGCGGGAGCGGCGAGATCGTGTCCGCCGTCGAAGCCGGTGGCGGCGTCCAGGTGGTCGTACGGGTCACGATCGAGGCGGAGGGCGCCACCAAGCCCGCGTGTGTCGCCGACACCGTCTCCAGATTCCTGCCCTGAACCGCCTGCCCTGATCTCACCGGTTCCGTCCTGCGCTTCCGCCCCTCCAGGGGCGGATCTGCAGGACAGAACGGGGGCATCTCTCGGTTCGCTCGCCCTTGTTACCGGCCGGTAACCTGCGGCACCGACAATCGCCACCCACCCAAACCCAACGGGAGCCAAGTCCAATGCCTGAAGCAGTCATCGTCGCCACCGCCCGCACGCCCATCGGGCGGGCCATGAAGGGGTCGCTGGTCGACATGCGTCCCGACGACCTCACCGCGCAGATCGTCAACGCCGTCTTCGAGAAGGTGCCGTCGCTCGACCGCAACCTCGTCGAGGACCTCATCTTGGGCTGCGGCCAGCCCGCCGGTGAGTCCGGCGTGAACCTCGCCCGCGTCGTCGCGGTGCTGTCCGACATGCCGAACGTCCCCGGCGTCACCATCAACCGCTACTGCTCGTCGTCGCTCCAGGCGATCCGCATGGCCGGCCACGCCATCAAGGCCGGCGAGGGCGACATCTTCCTCGCTGCCGGCGTCGAGACCGTCAGCCGCTTCATCAACGGTATGGCCGACGACGGCCCCGCCAACCCGAAGTTCGACGACGCCCGCGCCCGCACCGCGGCGCGCCAGGCCGGCGACCAGGGCGATTGGACCCCTCCGGTCGGCCTTCCCGACGTCTACATGGGCATGGGTGACACCGCCGAGAACGTCGCCGAGCAGGAGAAGGTCGGCCGCCAGGAGCAGGACGAGTTCGCCGCCCGCTCCCAGCAGCTCGCCACCGAGTCGCTCGAGAACGGCTTCTGGGCCGCCGAGATCACCCCCGTCACCCTGCCCGACGGCAGCGTCGTCAGCCAGGACGACGGCATCCGCGCCGGCACCACCGTCGAGAAGCTCTCGGGCCTCAACCCCGTGTTCCGCCCGGGCGGCTCGGTCACGGCCGGCAACGCCTGCCCGCTCAACGACGGCGCCGCTGCGGTCATCGTGATGAGCGACACCAAGGCCAAGGAGCTCGGCCTCACCCCGCTCGCCCGCATCGTGGCGTCGGGTGTCTCGGGCCTCAACCCCGAGATCATGGGCCTCGGCCCGATCGAGGCCTGCCGCCAGGCCCTCGGCCGCGCCGGCATGACCATCGACGACATCGACCTCGTCGAGATCAACGAGGCGTTCGCCGCCCAGGTCATCCCGTCGGCCAAGCACCTCGGCATCAGCTGGGACAAGCTCAACACCCGTGGCGGCGGCATCGCCCTCGGCCACCCGTTCGGCATGACCGGCGCCCGCATCATGGGCACGCTGATCCACAACCTCCAGGAGTCCGACAAGCAGTTCGGCATGGAGTCGATGTGTGTCGGCGGCGGCCAGGGCATGTCGATGATCATCGAGCGCCTCTCGTAGGAGTTCCCCTCCGCAAACGCGTCGCCAGGCTCGCAAGTCTGCGATTGCCCAGCGACACATTTCGAGGAAGCGACGGCCCTCGGGAGAAATCCCGGGGGCCGTTGCGCGTCCCGTCGGTAGCGTGGCACCCATGGCCGCCACCATGGATCAAGAGCGTCGCGCCATGACGCAACAGCAGCGCACCACGCTGTACATGGTGATGGGCGTGACGCTCGCGCTCGACGCGGGCAACGGTGTTGTGTTCGGCCTCATCGCCGAGATCCAGGACACGCACGGCATCACCACCCCGCAGCTCGGCCTGATCAGCGCATCACTGTTCGGAGCGTCCCTGCTCGGCGTGCTCGGCCTGGCCCACTTGGCCGACAAGGGCCATGCCCGCACCATGCTCTTGAGCGGCCTCGCCCTCGGCGCGGTGTCGACCGCGTGGTTCGGCCTCGCCAC
>CALMLJ010000467.1 GCA_937868025.1 uncultured Acidimicrobiaceae bacterium | reverse complement strand
TGTCGACAACGCTCGAATATGAGGCCGATCCGACGCTCGAAAACGAGGCCACCGGTTTGTCGAGTCCTAGTCTGCCGCGTCTTGGGTTCTGATGCTGGGCAGGGTGTCGATCCCGCGGTTGCGTAGCCGGTAGCTGGCGCCCTTCAGGGTGAGGACGTCGGCGTGGTGGACGACCCTGTCGATCATCGCGGCGGCGACGGCCTGGTCGCCGAATACGCCGCCCCAGCCGCTGAAGGGCAAGTTGGACGTGAGGATGAGTGAGGCGTGTTCGTAGCGGCTGGACACGAGCTGGAAGAACAGGTTCGCGGCGTCTTGCTCGAAGGGCAGGTAGCCGACCTCGTCGACGATGATCAGCCCGTAGCGCCGCAGCCGGGTGAGTTCCTGGGGTAGTCGTCCGGCGCGGTGGGCGTCGGTGAGTCGGGTGACCCACTCGGTCGCGGTCGCGAACAGCACCCGGTGGCCGTGATTCGCGGCCGCGATGCCAAGGCCGGTGGCCAGGTGGGTTTTCCCGGTGCCCGGCGGGCCGAGCAGCACGACGTTGCGGGCTTCGGTGAGGAACCCGCCGGATGCCAGCGATGCGACCTGCTGGCGGACGGCAGGCTGGGCGTCCCAGTCGAACTCCTCGATTGTCTTGCGTGCGGCGAACCCGGCGGCGCGGATCCGCAGTTGGGCGCCGGATGCGTTGCGGGCGGCGACCTCGCGGTCGAGGATCGCGGCGAGGTACTCCTCGTGTGTCCAGCCGGCATCCCGGGCGTGGTCGGCCAATCTCGCGGCGGCTTCGGTGATCCGGGGGGCCTTCAACGCTGATGCCAGGTAGGTGACCTGCTTGAGCGCCTCGGTCGCATCGGTCTTCGTCTTGCCCGCCATCAGGCCACCTCCTCGCCGTCGACAGGGCCGTCGATGAGGCCGAAGGCGCGGTCGTAGTCGGCCAGGTCCCGCACCAGCTCCGCGTGCGGATCTGGTGCCGGCCGGGGTCGCTGGAACTGCTCGCGCAGGACCTTCGCGGCCGCAACGTGGGCGGGGTCGGTGATCGTCATGCCGCGGGCCCAGACCCGGTCATGGGCAGCGACCAGGCGTCCCTCGTGGCGGACCTCGACGCGGGTCAGGTCGGCGGTGACATCGACGAACCGGCCGATCACGCCGGGGTCGACGGAGTAGTCGTTGCTGTCGATGCGGACGTAGTAGTCGCGTCCCAGCCGGACCCGGTTGACCCAGCCCACCGCCGGTGGCACCGGCGGCAGCGGCAGCATCGCCGCCCGATCGGCGTCGAGCAGCTCGATCGGTCGTGCCTTGATCGTGCGCACGATCCGGGCGTTAGCGATGGTGAGCCACTCGCCGAACTGGGCGTCGAAGTCAGCCGGGGACTCGAACTCGCGGCCCGGCATGAAGGACGTCTCGAAGTAGCCGTTCCTGCGTTCCACCACACCCTTCGATTCAGGGTCGTTCGGCTTGAGTCGCTGCAACGTCGTGGCCAGCGTCCCGGTGAACGCACCCACGCCTTCGGCATGCCACTTCCCGCGGCCGATGCCTGACTCGTTGTCCCAGATCAGCCGCCGTGGAACCCGTCCGAGCAGCTGCAACAGCATCCACATCCCCAGCAGCAGATCGGCCGTGGTCCGGGTCGGGATCATCCGCCCGACCATGAACCTGGAGTGCGCAGCGGTGATCACCAGAACCGGCAGCAGCGTCCTGGTGCCGTCCTCGAGCGGGATCTTCTTCGGCGGGAACCACAGGTCGCACTGCGCCGCATCACCAGGCAACCAGATCAACCGGTCCGATGGGTCGACCGGCCGGTGATCAGGCCGCAGCCCTCGGACGTTGTCGCGGAACCAGCTGATCGATCCGGTCCAGCCGACCCGCTCGGCGATCACCGTCGCCGGCATGTCCGGCGTCGTGACCAGCAACTGCCGCACCGCCGGCTCGAACGGCGTGAACGATGTCGACACCGCCGGCCGCTCGTACTTCGGCGGCCCGTCCGAGGCCACCGCCCGCGCCACCGTCGACCGCCCAATGCCCAGGTCCCGCGCCACCTGCCGCTGCGGAACACCGTCCGCGACCAGCCGCCGGATCAAAGCCCAATCCTCCATAGAGATCACCCATCCAATCTGTCTGGGTGGCCTCGTTTTCGACCGTCGCTATGGCCTCATTTTCAAGCGTCGTCGACACCCCGAGCACCCTTTCAAGGCGGGCGAAGAGCCTCGGGCTCCAGTATCAGCCTGGTTCCGGATGGCTGCGAGAGTCCGAGAGCGTCTGTCGTCTTTTCGGCCTCGAAGAGGCGCTGAACCCTCGCCCGGCGTGATCGCCCCTGAGTCCGAACAGAGTCCGCACGGGCCGCGATCGCAGCACTGACCCCGCGCCCTCTCACCATGGCCATGGGATAGAGGACTAGTAGTTGGTCGCCCGTCGGCTGGCCGCACGCTCCTTCTGCACGATCGGGTCGGGGACCGGCGCGGCGGCAACCAGGCGTTGCGTGTAGGACTGCGTGGGGTGACGCAACACCCGCGCCGTCGAGCCCTTCTCTACGATGTGGCCTTGCTGGAGAACCACCACGCTGTCGGCCAAGTGGTCCACTACGGCGAGGTCGTGGGTGATGAACAAGCATGAGAAGTGCATCCGCTGCTGGAGATCGCGAAGAAGCTCAAGCACGGCGGCTTGCACGGACACGTCCAACGCGCTGGTGGGCTCGTCGGCAACGAGCACCTCAGGCTCCAGCGCGATGGCACGAGCGATGCCGATCCGTTGCCGCTGCCCACCGGACAACTCGTGTGGATATCGATCTATCCACGCCGCGGGAAGAGACACCTGCTCGAGAAGCGCCCCGGCTCGGCGGCGGATCTCTTGGCGCCCACGCAGCGTGCCGCGTCTCACCAGGGGCTCGACGACGGTCTTCCCGATAGGAGAGCGGGGGTTGAGGGAGGAAGCTGGGTCCTGAAAGACGATGCTCACGTTCCTTCGGGCATATCTTCGCTGGCGGGCAGCGATTCTCGTGACATCAATCCCATTAATGATCAGCTCACCCGACGTCGGTTCTACAAGGCCGACGATGGCACGTCCGATGGTGCTCTTCCCAGAGCCGGACTCGCCCACGAGGCCGACGATGGTGCCTCGGGAGAGTTGCATGTCCACGCCACTCACGGCTACCACGGGAGGCCGACGGAAACCGCCCGGGAAGCGGACAGAGAGGTTGCGCAGGTCCAACACGATTTCGTCTGCCGGCCGCGGCTCAGGCTCGGGCTCTGGTTCGAGGACCGAGTCCACGACGCGGAGTTCGGGGACTGCCGCCAAGAGTTGCTTCGTATATGGCTGGTCTGGATGCCCGAAGAGACCGAACACATCGGACTGCTCAACCACCCGGCCATCCTTCATGACACACACGCGGTCAGCAACTTCGGCGACCACACCCATGTCGTGAGTGATGAAGAGCATCGCCATCCCGAATCGATCCTGAAGGGAGCGCAACAGCGCGAGAATGTCAGCTTGGACCGTCACGTCCAGAGCCGTGGTTGGCTCGTCGGCGATGAGCACGTCCGGATCGCCAGAGATCGCCAGGGCGATCATGCAGCGCTGCCGCTGACCACCCGACAGCTGGTGAGGATAGAAGTCCAGCCGCTTCTCCGGATCGGGCATACCGACGAGCTGAAGTAGTTCGATGGACCGTCTCCTGATCTCGGCCTCGTTTCGCATGCCGTGCGCCTTCAACGCCTCGCGAAGGAGTGAGCGGACCGTATAGACGGGGTTGAGAGCGGTCATCGGTTCCTGGAAGATGACTCCGATCCCCCCTCCACGCACGGCCCTGAGCCGGCTTTCTGAAGCCCCGACGAGTTCGTCCCCCTTGAAGCGGACGCTCCCGGTGACCGTGGCCGTACCTGGCAGCAGGCCCACGAGTGACATCGCGGTGACGCTCTTCCCCGAACCGGACTCGCCGACCAGGGCCAGCGTCATCCCTCGCTGGACCTCGAAGGAGATATCGTGTGTCACCTTGAGGACTGCGTCCTCAGTGGCGAATGCGACACTTAATCCCTCACAACTCAGCACGGGCACATCGAGAGAGCCATTCGTCATCGGTCCTCCTCGGGGTTACTGCTGGGTTGTACCGCGGGAGGACCCTGCACGGCCGGAGTGGTGTCACCAGGTGCGGAGGTGCTGGCACGCAGGAGTAGATCGCCAGGGAGGATGGCGTCCGCGATCGGTGCC
>CALMLJ010000466.1 GCA_937868025.1 uncultured Acidimicrobiaceae bacterium | reverse complement strand
TCCGACGTGCGGCTTCCGCCTCTGATCGCTCTCTCGCCCGCCGCTGCCATTCCGACTCCGCGGCCTCCGCCTCGCCGTCGTCGCCGTCCCGCCCGACCTGGAGTTCCTCCTCGGGATCCTCCACATCCGACTCGTCGTGGCCAAGTTGCTCCGCCCTCTGCGCGCTTCGAGCCTGGTGACGTAGCACCGCTCGCTCGACATCGGCAGGGTCACCAGCGGCGATCTCCTCGATCACCTGTGGCTCGTCCACCAGCTCGAGCAATGCCGCCGCTGCCCCGAGGCCCAACCGCCCCGCGTGGACCTGCCTGCGTACGGTGCGAGGCAGCTCCAACAGCGCGAGTCGTGACGCCACGTGCTTCGCGGATCGACCCACCTTCTTGGCCAGCTCCTTCTGCGTGATTCCCATGTCGATCAGGCGGAAGTACCCCTCGGCCGACTCGATCGGCGAGAGGTCCGAGCGCTGCTCGTTCTCGACCACCATCGCGATCACGCGCTCCACCTCGCTCATCTCGCGAACCACGCAAGGCACGACGTCGAGGCCCGCCTTGCGGGCCGCTGCGAGGCGACGATGGCCTGCGACGACTGCGAACCCATCGGCGGCTGGAGTGACCAAGAGCGGTTCCAACACGCCGATCGAGCGGATCGATGCCGCCAACTCAGTCACGTTGCCAACGTTGCGGCGCAAGTTGTCCGACGCCCCCACCAGCCGGTCGATCTCCACCAACTCGAACATCACGTTCCTCCATCAAACGATCCGGCCAACTCGCGATCTGCGAGCAGCCGTTGAACACGCACGGGCCACATCGCCGACCCGCAAGGCGTCACCACCACACCGACGTCGTCGCACCGCAGCGCTGCGACCGTTCCGTCAGAGCCGACGATCTCCACACGACGCCCGTCGATGGCTGCTGCGGCTCCGGTGCCGACCACGAGACCCAGGCAGCGCGACACCGGACCGTCGTTGCCATCGATCCGAACCCGCCACCGCATCGGATCCCCGGCCACCTCGAACAGCCGGGGATGACCCCACATCCGGCCGGTCACTGCCGCTCCGCAAGGAGCGGCCTGTCTGTGTCATCGGTGCAGCGTCGGAGGCTCGCCCTATGATTCGTCGAGCCGGAAGGCCTCGCGGCTCACGCTGCCCACACCTCCAGCACGGGAGGCTCGACGTGTTTCGAGTTTCATTCCTTCCGCCGCCGTTCGCTCCGCGCCGTCTCGCTGCGCTTAGCGGCTGCATGGACACAACATCACGCATCGACGATCCGATTCTCCTCACGGTGCCCGAGGCGGCACGCCGGCTCTCGATCGGCCGGACGATGACCTACGAGCTCATTGCGGCTCGCGAGCTGCCGGCCGTCCACATAGGTCGAGCAGTCCGCATCCCGGCTGACGCACTCGAGGCCTTCGTCGCTCGTCGACTGCAGCCCGCGGGCGGGGCGGTGTCGGACTGATGGCTTCGATCAAGCGACGCACAACTGCCACCGGCACCCGTTTCGACGTTCGATGGCGCGCAACCCCCGAATCGAAGGAGCAATGGAAGACGTTTCCAACTCTCGAAGCGGCGAAGTCCTATCGGGCGAACATCGAGGCCGACATGGCACGAGGAACCGTCTTCGACCCCCGGGCTGGGCGGAAGCTCTTCCGTGCCTACGCCGAGGACTGGCTCGACGGTCGGCGTCTCGGCCAGATGACGCGAGACACCTACGCCGATGTGCTGACTCGCCACGTCTATCCGACCTTCGGGGACCTACCACTCAACAAGATCACACCTGAGCTCGTCCGCCGTTGGAACCGTCCCCTCGCCGACCGGATCCCGTCCACGGCAGCGAAGGCCTACCGGACGATGAAGGCGATCCTTGCCACCGCCGTCGAGGATCAACTCATTCCGCGGAACCCGTGCTCCATTCGAGGCGCCGGCCAGGACCCGACCACCGACCGGACCTTCGTTCCCGCCGATGTCGTCTTCGCTCTTGCCGACGCCGCCCATCCGAGGCTCACCGCGATGATCCTCGTGGCCGGCTTCGGAGGGCTCCGCTACGGCGAGCTCCGAGCAATCCGCATCCGCCACTATGACCGCCTGCGCGGATCGGTGACGATCGAGGAAGCAATCGACAAGCGCGGTCGACGGAAGGACCCGAAGACCGCTGCGTCACGACGTGAGGTGGCACTACCCCGCTTCGTCCTCGACGTGCTCGACCAACACCTGCTGCGGTTCGTCGGGGGCGACCCCGCTGGTCCCCTGTTTCCTGGCGAGGCCGGCGGAGTCATCAGCGACGGCTGGTTCAAGAAGCACTGGACGGCCGCCCGAGAGGAGGTCGGGGTCACGAACGTCCGGTTCCACGATCTCCGTCACACCGCCGGCACGCTCGCGACGCAGAACGGAGCCACCCTCAAGGAGGTGATGTCGAGGCTGGGCCACTCGACCACCGCAGCGGCAATCCG
>CALMLJ010000465.1 GCA_937868025.1 uncultured Acidimicrobiaceae bacterium | reverse complement strand
GCGGACATCCCGGTCATGAACGAGAACACACCCCAGGCGATGCCACCGAACATGGCGAGCCGGACCCGGGAGCCGCGGTCGGCCCACCAGGCGATCGGGAGCTGGAGCAGCAGCGCGCCGAGCGCGGTGAGCGCGACGAGCGACAGGATCCCGGTGTCGCTCATGCCGAAGTGGTCGCGGATCGTCGGAATGAGGATGCCGAACCCGGTGCGGTCGAGCTCGTCCACCGCGTTCAGCCCGAACAGGACAACGAGCGCGAACACCGGGCCGTCGCCGGCGACGGATCGCAGCGCGTCGACCGGGTGGCGGATGGTCGCCCACCACCGGCGGGGGCTGAACATGCCCTCGACGTACGGCTTGAGCGAGTCGAGGCGTGCGCTCATTCGGTCACCTCGGCGAGTTCGGGCTCGACGTCGGCTCCGCTCGCCGGAGGCGCGCTGCCGTTGGCGGGCGAAACGACCGCGTCGTCGGGATCGGGCTGGTTGTCGGCAGCGGCACCGGCCATGGCCCGGATCAGCTGGTCACGGGTGCGATACCAGAGGCCTGCCAGCCCGTCGGGGATCATCAACAGCACGAGGAGCACCCCCACCGATGAGGCGAGGATCTGCCAGTTGCCCGGCAGGAGCCACTGGGCTCCCCGGAGGTAGACCGCGCCCAGGATCCCGCCGAGCGGGCTGCCCAGCCCGCCGATCACGGCGGCGACGAACACGCTGATGCCGAATCCGACGTCGTAGTTCTCGTCTCGGAACGCGGCCTGGTGGAGCACGAACACGGCGCCGGCGACCGCGGCGATGAACCCCGAGACGGCGAACGACGCCAGCTTGGCCGTCACGACGTTCGCCCCGAACGAGCTGACGGCGACCTCGTTGTCGCGCTGGGCGACGAGCACGCGACCGAACCGGCTGCGCCGGAGGCCACGCACCGCCACCACCGAGATCACGAGGACCACGAGGGACAGGTAGTAGAGGCGACCGGGCGAGTCGACATCGAACCGGCCGAGCAGCTTCGGACGGTCGAACACCCCGGTGGGAATCCACCGCCACAGCTCGTTGGAGAACAGCGCGTTCGACGCTGCCACCGCGAGACCGAGTGTGACGACGGCGAGGTTCAGGCCACGAAGGCGCAACGCGGGGATGCCGATCACGATGGCGAGTGCCGCGCCGGCGAGCCCCGCCATGCCCATCGCCAGTACCGGGTCGTAGCCCCGCTCCACGATCGCCCACGCTGCGACGGCGCCGCCGAGGCCGACGAACGCCATCTGGCCCACCGACACCTGCCCGGCCCAACCCGACAGCACCACCATCGACAGGCCGATCGTGGCGAACACGAGCATCGCTCCCGCTTTGATGAGCCCGTTGGTGCCGAGCACCTCGGGGGCGACCAGCACGACCGCCGCGATCGTGATGCCGACGGCGGCGCGGAACGCCCGGACCTGCGGCAGTTTCGCGAGGTGCGCGGGAATGGCGTGGAACTCGCCGGCCAGCGCCCACGATCCCTGCTCGTGGGCGGCGAGTCGGCTGGTGCCGCGTCGACGGGCCAGCAGCGCGATGAGGATCACGCCGAGCAGGACGGGACCCACGAGCGCGCCGTCGTTCGCCCGTTCCATGGCGTTCTGCAGGATGCCGAGGGCGATCGACGACAGTGCGATCGCACCCAGATTCGTCATGTTGCCCATGACGAGCGCTGCGAGCGCCCGAAGGAGGATCGACCACGTGAACAGGCCGCCCGGCGGCAGGCCGGTGACCCCCGCCTGGAGGAACACGCCCAGGAACGCCATCACCGCAGCGATGACCCACACCTGGGTCTGGAGACGCCGCACCGGGATGCCGAGCATCGATGCGCGGTCGGGCGCTGACGCGGCGGCCCTGATGGCGACGCCGGTGTCGGTCGTCCGGAGGAAGGCGGTGAGGCCGATGAGGATGATCGGTGCGACGATCGCCGCCATCAGGTCGTTGGCGTCGAAGAGGACGGCGCCGATCGTCAGGCGGAACGTGAACGGCGGGTCGAACGTCCGGATGGTCGGGGTGAGGTGCCAGATCTGCGGGAACATCGCCGACCCGAAGAACAGGAACTGCCCGACGCCGATGGTCGCGACCGTAACGATCAGGCGTGGGGCGCTGAAGAACCGACGGATGAACGCGAGCTCGACGATCGCTCCGACGAGGGCCGCCGCCAACAGGCCACCGACCAGCGACATCCAGTAGGTGAACCCCCAGACCTCCATCACGACGATGGCGGCGGTCGCCGGCAGGGAGCCGAGGTCCGCCTGGGCGAAGCTCACGACGTTGTTCGCCCGGTAGATCAGGGCCATGCCCAACGCGATGAGGGCGCCGAGCCCGCCGAGGATGAGCCCCGACACGAACGTGCCCGCCGACACCGGCCAGAGCACGAGTTGGAGGACGATGATCGCCGCCGCCGGCGCGACCGCTCGAACCACGGAACGGACGTCAAACATCGGTCGAACGCACCCCGATCACGCTGCTCCCCCCGAAGTCGGCGACGGTCTGTCCCTGAAACTGTCTCTCCGTAACGAGGGCGAAGTGTATACCGACGGGTGACACCTCATGCCGGCTGTTCGCGCACGACGTAGTGTGAGCGCCCGACATCACCAGGGGGCAGATGCGATGAAGGTTGACGGCGGGCTCGGGCCCGACCTCTCACACGATCTCGGAACGTTCGCCGCGCAGGCGGCCGAGCAGGAAGCTGCCGGTTACAACGGCATCTGGACGGCGGAGACGAACCACGATCCGTTCTTCCCGCTCCTGTTGGCCGCCGGCACCACGTCCGACGTCGACCTCGGCACCGGGATCGCGGTGGCGTTCTCCCGCAGCCCGATGACGCTCGCCGCGACGGCCAACGACCTGCAGGCGTTCACCGGCGGCCGCTTCATCCTGGGGCTCGGGAGCCAGATCAAGCCACACATCGAGAAGCGCTTCTCGATGCCGTGGTCGCACCCCGCCGCCCGTATGCGCGAGTTCATCTTGGCGATGCGTGCCATCTGGGCGTGCTGGAACGACGGCACCAAGCTCGACTTCCAGGGCGACTTCTACACCCACACCCTCATGACGCCGTTCTTCGATCCCGGCCCCAATCCCCACGGTGCGCCGCGGGTCTTCCTCGCCGGTGTCGGCGAGAAGATGACCGAGGTCGCCGGCGAGGTGTGCGACGGCTTCATCTGCCACGCCTTCACGACCGAGCGCTACCTGCGCGAGGTGACGATTCCCGCGCTGGAACGCGGTCTCGATGCGTCGGGCCGCACGCTCGCCGACATCGAGATCTCCGGCCCGGCCTTCGTCGTCACCGGGTCCGACGAGGAGTCGTTCGAGAAGTCGAAGGCTGGCACCCGCCAGCAGATCGCGTTCTACGGCTCGACGCCCGCGTACCGCGGCGTGCTCGACCTCCACGGGTGGGGCGACCTGCAGCCCGAGCTCAACGCCATGTCGAAGCAGGGCAAGTGGAAGGAGATGGGCGAACTGATCGACGACGACATGTTGGACACGTTCGCCGTCGTCGCCGAGCCCTCGGGCATCGCACCGGCGTTCACCGCCCGCTTCGGCGATGTCGTCGACCGCCTCAGCTTCTACGCCCCCTACAAGAACGACCCCGACACCTGGCTTCCGGTCATCGAGGCGCTGCAGAAGGCGTAACGGAGGCCTCCGCTCGAGTTTCGCGGGTAGTTGTCCCCAACAGGTGAGGACAAGTACCCGCAAAACCCGTCAGACGGTCGCGTATTCGCCGGCCTGGTAGGAGGCGCGGCAGGCAGAGCGTTGGAGCTTGCCCGACGACGTCTTCGGGATGGTGCCCGGCGGGACGAGCACGACCTCGCGTGGCGGCACACCGATGTCCTCGGTCACCTTGCGAGAGATGACCTTCGCCAGCGCGGCAGGGTCGTCGGAGCGGCTCTCGGCCACGACCACGATGTGCTGTTTGGCGTGCGCGCCTTCCTCGCCGAACGCGATGACATTGCCGGTGCGGACGTCGTCGATGCCACCGACGACCTTCTCGATGTCCTGGGGGTAGATGTTGCGGCCGCCGATGATGATGACGTCCTTGATGCGACCGCACACCACGACCTGGCCGTCGACCATGTAGGCGAGGTCACCGCTGTGCAGCCACCCGTCGGTGAACAGCTCGTCGGTCGCCTCGGGGCGCTCGTAGTACCCGAGCGTGAGGGACGTGCCGCGGATCTGCAGCTCGCCGACCTCGCGGTCGCCCCGCACCGCGCCGGTCGACGGATCGACGATGCGGAGCTCGAGGCCGGGGATCGGAAAGCCGAGCTTGGCCAGCTCCCGGGCGCCCTCGCTGCCCGGTTCGACCGGCCGGGCGACATGTTCGTGTTCGAGCGCTGCGCCGTCGACCACGTCGGTCTCGAACCCGGTTCCGGGAACGGGGAACGACCCGGCGATGCACACCTCGGCCATGCCAAACGCCGGGAACGCCGCGCCGGGGTCCATACCGAAGCGGGCGCCGGCCGCGAGGAAGGTGCGGAACCCATCGGCATCGATCGGCTCGGCGCCGTTGAGGCAGATGCGCAGGCGGGACAGGTCGAGCCCCTCGGAACGGTTCAACGAGCGGGTTGCGAGCGCGAAGCTGAAGTTCGGCCCCGCGGTGATGGTGCCATCGAGATCGGAGATCCACTTCATCCACCGCGCCGGCTTGGAGAGGAAGTCCTGCGGAGCGCCCTGCACCAGACCGGCGCCGGTCGTCATCGGGATGGTCAGGAGCCCGATCAGGCCCATGTCGTGGTAGAGCGGCAGCCACGACACGACGGTGTCGTCGAGGGTCATCTGCGCCGCTTCGTAGCAGCCGTCGATGTTGGCGCAGAGCTGACGGTGGGCGAGCATCACGCCCTTGGGCTCGGAGGTGGACCCGCTCGTGAACTGGAGGACGGCGAGGGCGTCGGGATCGGGCGTCGGGCGCTTCCAGTCCTCGGCGGTCTGGCCCGTCGCCTCGGGAAGGAGGTCGGCGTAGGTGAGGAACGTCGGGTCGCCCGGCTGGTGTTCGATGAACTCGGCGAGCTGCGGATCGAGCACGACCGTGGACGCCTTCGCGAATCGGATGCGGTCGCGGGTCTGCTCGATGAACTGGTCGATCGAGCCCATTCGCATCGGGAGCGGCAACATCACGAGCACCCCGCCGGCGAGCCAGACCGCCTGGATGGTGGTGACGAGGGTGCGGGTGGTCGGCCCCATGAGCGCGACGTGGTCGCCCTCGCCGACGCCCAGCGACTGGAGGCCGGCCGCGATGGCGCGGGCATCCTCGTGCAGTTCGGCCCAGGTCAGGAGTTCGTGATCGTCTCCGTCGACGAACGCCACCGTCCCGCCGAGGGCTGCGGCCCGTTCGATCCGCTCGGGAAGTGTCAGCATTGCCTCGTCAACCATTGCCGTCTCCGAATCCTTCCGCCGTCAGCGAATCCGAGTTCCCGGATCCGTCGAGGCACCCGACTCGCCTACGGGCAGACGGTAGTCAGTTCATCGGGAGAACGAGGTTCTCGGTCAGAGGACGATGTTGACGAGCTTGGGCGGCCGAGCGATGACCTTGCGGGGTTCGGCGTCGCCGACGAGTTCGGCGATCTTTGGCAGGGCCAGGGCGGCGGCGATCGCGTCGTCCTCGCTGATCTCTGGTGACACCTCGATGCGGTCGCGGACCTTGCCGCCGACCTGCACGACCATCGTGACGGATTCGGCGACGAGCATCGCGGGGTCGGCCACCGGCCAGGCCTGGCGGTGGATGTGCGCCTCGACGTCCGCTCCACCCGCTGCGGCCAGGGCGCGTCGCTGCCAGAGCTCGGCGGTGATGTGCGGGGTGGCCGGCGCCATCAGCAGCAGCAACGTGTCGATGGCGGTCTGCACCGTCGCCTCGTGGGGGCCGTCGTCGGACTGCACGTAGCGGTACAACTCGTTCACGAACGTCATGAACTTGGCGACGGCAGTGTTGTAGCTCCACCGCTCGAAGTCGTTGGTCACGCCGTCGATCAGTCCATGGCGGGCGCGATCGATGGCGGCGTCCGCCGCGGTCGCGTCGCCCGAACGCACACTGCCCAGCAGGTCGCCGCCCGGCACCGCCAGACGCCACACGCGACCGAGGAAACGGAGGGCGCCGTCGATCGACACGTCCTCCCAGTCGACGTCGTCCTGCGGCGGCTTCAGGCCAAGCTGTGCCAAGCGCAACGCGTCGGCGCCCTGGTGGTCGAGGATCTCCTCCGGCGCGACCAGGTTGCCCTTGGACTTCGACATCTTGGCGCCGTCGAGGCGGATCATGCCCTGGGTGAACAGCCGCTTGAACGGCTCGCGCAGGTCCTTCGGCACCAGGCCCAGGTCGGACAACGCCTTCGTGAAGAAGCGGGCGTACATCAGGTGGAGCACAGCGTGTTCGGCACCACCGATGTACTGGTCGACCGGCAGCCACTTGGCCACCTCGTCGGAGCGGAACGGCATCTCGGTGCTGCTGTAGTCGGCGAAGCGCAGGTAGTACCACGACGAGTCGACGAACGTGTCCATCGTGTCGGTCTCGCGGCGCGCCGCTCCCCCACACTTCGGGCAGGTCGTGTTGAGGAAACCCTCGTGGAACGTGAGCGGCGACTGGCCGGTCGGGCGGAACTCGACGTCGTCGGGCGCCAACACCGGCAACTGGTC
>CALMLJ010000464.1 GCA_937868025.1 uncultured Acidimicrobiaceae bacterium | reverse complement strand
ATGGTGTTGACGAGGAAGTTGGGATCGGCGGGGGCGTTGGTGTTGGCCAGCGTCGAGTTGAGGGCGCCCGTGATGGCGCTCGCCAGGGAGTTGGCGAAGTTGTTCACGCTGGCGGCGAGAAGGCCATCGTCTTCGACCTTCCAGGCCCACGCACCGGCGATCTCGATCGGCGCACCCTGGGCGAGATCGAGGAGGTCCGGAAGCGCAACGTTCGAGAACGTCACCGCGCCCGACTCGTTGGTGGAGAAGGTGTGGCTGCCGCCGGACGAAAGGCCCTGCTCGAACAGACCGTTCCAGTGGTTGTCGCCCACACCGACGGTGGCCGATGCCGAGTTGGCCACACCGAGCTTCACGCGGAAGCCGATGTTGACGACCTTCGGCTCGTCCTTGGTGCAGAAGCAGGTGACGTTCCAGCCGTCGTTGTTGGAGTTCACCGTGACCGAGTTGGCCTTGAACGTGCGGGTGCCCGTGGGCGGACCGCCGTACACCGGTGCGGTGTCGGGGCACGCAGTGGCCATCAACGCCGTGGATACGAGCACGCCCGTGAGCGCGCCCTTGGTCAGAAACCTCTTCATTTGCCCTCCTCATTGCCCCGCACACAACTCAGGTTGAGCCATGTATCGAGTCCCGTCGAGCCACGACGGGTCCAGCTGTAGTGACGATAGTCTCACATTGGCCGGCTGAGGCAAGACTCAGGAAGGTATTTTAGGAACTCTTAGGTGATCCTGAGCTGAACGATTCGGGACTGAATTGGTTCACCGGGCCGACATCACGGCGAGCTGGAGTCCGATCCCGAGGTCACGATGGCGGATCGTGGCGATGCGCCGGCCCGCTTGCACCGCCGCCCTCGGCCGACCGATCCGGTCTCCGAACCACTGTGCCGTCGCATCGAGGTCCGACGCCGTCGCGGCGAGTCCCCACACCTGGGAGGCGCCACCGGGATCGTCGCCGCCGGCCGGCGCCACGATCTCGAGGAGGACCGACCCGGCCCAGACGAACAGCTGTGTGATGTCCGAGTCCCCGAGCCGGGCGGACCGCTCGCGCCGGATCTCGAGGCCGGCGGCGAGCACCGCCTGGCGCACCCGCGCCAGATGTGGTGCCATCACCACAACGTGGTCGAACCCGTCGATGCCGTTCGGGTGTCGCTCGGCGTCGGGTCGGGCCGTCGGGGTGTCACTGCCAACGACCACGCTCGGCACACCGTCGAGCTCGACGGGCCCGTCGAACCCCAACACCGGGGCGGTGCCATCCGCGGAGCAGACCACGGTCAGCGGACCGAGCTGCACCCGGCCGCCGTCGACCACGAACCCGGCCTCGGTCCAGGCCCCAGGAGCGTCGCCGAGCTGGACCTCGACGAGGGCGGGGCCGGTGGTCATGTCGTCGAGTCTGCCCGCGCCACCCCGTAGGCGGCGAGCGCACGCTCGCGGGCCCAGCCGTGATCCACGATCGGGGCCGGGTAGTTGTCGTCGAGCACGACGCCGTTGGCCGCGAGTTCGAGCGGCCCGACCTCCCACGGCTCGTGAATCTGCCGGGGGTCGAGCCCCGCCAGCTCGGGGACCCACCGGCGGATGTAGGCACCGTCTGGATCGAACTTGCGGCTCTGCAGGGTCGGGTTGAACACGCGGAAGTACGGCGCCGCGTCGGGGCCGGTGCCCGCCGCCCACTGCCAGTTGCCGACGTTCTGGGCGACATCGCCGTCGATGAGCAGCCGGCGGAACCAGCGTTCGCCCCGCCGCCAGTCGACGAGGAGGTCCTTCACCAGGAACGAGGCGCACAGCATCCGCACCCGGTTGTGCATCCGGCCGGTCGCCAACAGCTCGCGCATTCCGGCGTCGATGATCGGGTA
>CALMLJ010000463.1 GCA_937868025.1 uncultured Acidimicrobiaceae bacterium | reverse complement strand
CGTCGAGGCTGCGGCCGAAGGCGAGCCCGAGGGGGAGTGATCCCCACACGGCACGTCGATCCGCGTCGATCGCACACCACGCCCTGCTTCGGCAGGGCGTGGTGCCGTTTTCGGCCGACGATCGGTGCCGGCGCCACGACGACCACCGGCCAGCGCCAACGCTGAGCGCGATTTCAGGCATGGGCCGAAATCCTCCCCAAAACCCTAAGTAGTTCGGTACCTCCTGCCGACGAACAACGTGGCCAGCGAAATCCGTGTTGGCATCGCAGTGCGATGTCGCCCGGGTGCTGCCAACCACTCACTCAGTTTCAGGGATCGAGGTCGTCGTGAGTTCTCGGAGAACACTCATTCTCATCGGTGCACTGGTCACGGGCCTCATCTCGGCCTTGTTGATCTACAAGTACGTCGGAGGGATCGAGGAGAAGGCACAAGGTGACGCCCAGTTGGTGAACGTCGTCATCGCCAAGGACACGATCAGGAAGGGCGAGAACGCCACCGATCTCATCGCCCGTCAGGTGATCGCCGTCGGCGAACGCCGACAGATCGACCTTCCGGCCGATGCGATCACCCGTGTGGACGAGGTGAAGAGCCAGATCGCTCAGCTCGACATCGCTCCCGGCACGGTGATCACCGGCGCCATGTTCGATTCCGACGCCGCCATCTCCGAGACGGTCAGCAACGCCCTCCGCGACGGCATGGTCGCCACGACCGTGTCGGTCGATCAGGTGCACGCCGTCGCCGGCCTCGTCGCCACGGGCGACTACGTCAACCTCACCGTGGTCGGCCAGTGCCGGCTCGGTTCGGCGGGCAAGCTCGAGATCGACGGTGGCAGTGTCTCGGGCGGCACCGGCGGTGAGGGTGGCGACGCTGCTGCCGCACCGGTCGAGACCGTCGGCTGCGCCGCATCGCTCTACCAGAAGGCCCGCATCCTCGGCATCGGTCGTTCGCTCGGCACCGCCGCCTCGACGCCGGTCGCCACCGGTGATCCCGCCGCAGCAGCGGCGACCACGGTGGCCCCGACGTCGGACATGATCACGTTCGAGCTGCCGCCGGAGGCCGCTCAGCGCCTCCAGCTCGCCGGCAGCGTCTACATGTCGCTCGTCCGCAAGGACTACAAGCCGAAGCCGATCGCCATCGACCCGTACCTCCTCGTCGAGGGTGTCGACGGTGCCACGCCCTACGGCGGCGACCCCGAAGCCCAGTTGGATGGACAGTGATGTCGAACTACATCGATCAGCCGGCTGACGCCGATCCCTATGCCGCCGGTTCGTTCGGGAACTACAACCCGTCGGACGGTTACCAGCCCTCCGACAGCTACATGGCCTCCGAGGGCTACGGTGTCCCCGTGAGTGGAGACGCCTACGGGTCGGCCCACGACCCCTACGCAGCGAACGATCCGTACGCCGCGCCCGCGGCGCACGATCCCTACGCCGAGCCCGTCGCCCAGCAGCAGCCCGCTGCGATCCGGGTATCGGTCGCCGTCGTCGAGCCGCACCCGCCGACCCGGGACCGCATGCTGCGCCTCCTCGGCAACGGTGGCACGCCGTTCAACTCGATCGAGGAGCTGGCGAGCCGGCTCACCGGTTCGGTGCCCGTTGTGGTGATCCTGGGCCCGTCGTGCGCGACGGCTGCTGATCTCGGCATCGCCGAACGCCTCATCCAGGCCCATTCGGCGCTCGGTGCCATCCTCGTCGTCGAGGAGCTCACCACCTCGCTGCTGCAGCAGGCGCTGCGTGCCGGCGTGAAGGACGTGCTGACGCTGAGTGGCGATGCGACGCAGCTGAGCACCGCGATCCAGCGGGTCGCCGTGACCCTCGATTCGACGCCGCGGCGCGCGGCGTCGGGCGGTGACGTCCCCATGGACCAGGGCCCCGATGTCGGCGGTCCCGAGGGCGGTGGCCAGCTCGGCCAGGTCCTCACCGTGTTCTCGACCAAGGGCGGCGCCGGCAAGTCGGTCATCGCCACGAACCTCGCCGTCGCGCTCGCTCAGCGATCGAACCAGCCCGTCGTCCTCGTCGATGCCGATCTGCAGTTCGGCGACGTCGCCGTGATGCTCAAGCTGACGCCGCACCACACGATCGTCGACGCGGTCGCTGCGATCGATCGGCTCGACGCTCCGCTGCTCGAGTCGCTCCTCGTGACGCACGAGATGTCGGGTCTTCGGGTGCTGCCCGCTCCGCTCGAGCCGGCGTTCGCCGACCAGGTCGGCGCTGCCGAGATGGTCGCCATCGTCGAGCTCCTCCGCACGTTCTGCTCGTTCGTGATCGTGGACACTCCGGCGTACTTCAACGACGTCGTGTTGGGGCTCGTCGAGATCTCCGACAAGGTCGTCCTCGTCGCCGGCATGGACATCCCGAACATCAAGAACGTGAAGATCGGGCTCCAGACGCTGCGTCTCCTCAACACTCCGATGGAGAAGTTGATGCTCGTGCTCAACCGCTCCAACTCGAAGGTCAAGCTCGACATCGGTGAGGTCGAGCGCACCCTGCAGGTCAAGGCCGATGCCCTCATCCCCTCCGACGTGTTGATCCCTCAGTCGGTGAACAAGGGCGTTCCGGTGGTGCTGCATGCACCGAAGTCGCCGGTTGCCAAGTCGATCCAGCAGATGACCGAGCTGTTCCTCCCGGCGACGAAGCGCCGCTGACCCGATCGCGACGGCGCGGTCGGCTTCGACCGGCTGCCCGTCGGACCGTCCCGGGCGACCCGACCGCAGCGCGGCCGGCGCCGCTGCATCCCCGATCATCTCGCCGGTGCGTCCGGAGCGGCTGAACCACACCAATCAGCTCAGTTTCGCGGCGATCTGGCCGAAGAGATCAACGTCACACCTTTCATCGATCAGGAGCGCCCCACGTGTCCCTCTACCAACGACTTCACGAGGTCAACCAGAACGGCCCCGGCGCGGTCCCCGGCGCGGCGCCGGCCGGTGGCGGCAATCTCGGTGGTGGCGGTGGGGCGGCCCGTCGTGACCCGATCATGGACGAGTTGCGTCAGCGCATCCACGCCCATCTGATCGACGAACTCGGCCCGATCCTCTACGACAACCGGCTGTCGGGCGATGACCTGCGCCGCCGGGTGCACGAGCAGCTCCTGTCGATCCTCGGACAGGAGCGGGCGCCCCTGTCGGCGGCCGACAAGGCCCAGCTGATCCAGGAGGTGTCCGACGACATCTTGGGCTACGGCCCCATCGACAAGCTGCTGAGCGATCCGAACGTCACCGAGGTCATGGTCAACGGCCCCGAGATGGTGTTCGTCGAGCGAAGCGGCAAGATCGAACGCGACGCGACGAGCTTCGTCGACTCCGATCACCTGCGCCGGGTCATCGACAAGATCGTGTCGGCCATCGGCCGGCGTGTGGATGAGTCCACGCCGATGGTGGACGCCCGCCTTCCCGACGGCTCCCGTGTCAATGCGGTCATCCCGCCGCTCGCCATCGGCGGACCGTTCCTCACCATCCG
>CALMLJ010000462.1 GCA_937868025.1 uncultured Acidimicrobiaceae bacterium | reverse complement strand
TCCAGCGGAACTGCTCACGGTCCTCGATCGGGACACCGAGGAGCTCGCCGATCACCCGCACCGGCAACGGAAACGCAAGCACGTCCATGACGTCGCCGCCACCCGCGTCGGCGAGCTCATCGAGGACCTCATCGACCATCGCCGCGACCGCCGGACGCAACTCCTCGACCCGCCGCGGCGTGAACTCGCGGGCGACAAGGCTTCGCATCCGGGTGTGATCCGGCGGGTTCATCCGCAACATCGAGTACCGCGAGATGATCGGCACCTCCCGATCAGCGCTCTGCGCAGACGACCCAAAGATGCGCTGCACCTCCTCGCTCTTCCCGAACCTGGGATCGCGCAGCACCGTGCCACAGTCGTCGTATCGGGTCGCGACCCACAACGGCAGGACAGCACTGTGGTGCACCGGCGCCGTCTCGCGCAGCTGGCCGTAGGCGGGGTACGGATCAGCACGAACGGCTGGGTCGCTGAACAAGCTGACCAACACGTCATCCGCGGTCCCGATGGTCTGGTCGTCGGTGGTGGTCATCGTGCGTCCCTTTCTGGCTCGGGTGTTCGTGGTCGGGTGATGAGCACCGTTCCTTGACCAATCGCGACGAGTCGATCGAGGTTGCTGACATCGATGCGGACCACAGCGGTCCGCCGGGTGATCGACACGACCTCGGCGACGGCCGTCACCTGTCCGGCCGAGATCGCGGCGAGCAGGTTGAGTTTGAACTCCGTCGTGGCAGCCCACGCCCCTTGAGGGATCAACGGGTACACGACCGCGCCTAGCACGTGGTCGACGAGTGCGGACACGACGCCACCGTGGAGCGACCCGAACGGGTTCAACAGCTCCGCCCGTGCGTCGAGCGAACACACCAATCGTCCGGGTCCGATCTCGTCGGCGCTGATGCCGAGATAACCCGGCAGTCCCGTGATCTGCGTGTGGGTGGCCAAGATGCCGGCCGCGATGTTTGCGTCGTAGTGATCGAACGATGCGCTCATGACCGGCTGCGGCGAGGCTTGGGAGTTGCGCCGATGCCGCTCAAGATGACGTCGAGCAACGCCGTCGCTCGGTCCTCGAGTTGCCGGTCGCTGCCGATGAGCAGATGCTGCATCCCGGTGATCAGCACCGCGCCGTAGACGATCGACGTCGCCGCGCCGATGTCGTCGACCCGCAACGATCCGTCGCGCTGGCCGTCACGTAACGCCTCACGGATCGGCGACAAGATCGCCAGATCGACCCCGGCAGCGATGTCGACCAGCGACGCGGCACGACCGAGCTCAGCGAACAACAACCGGTAGGTCGGCCCGTGGCTGCCAATGAACACCAGATGCTCTCGCACCAGCCGGGTGAGGCGTTCCCGGCCCGTCCCCGGTTCTGCCGCGGCGGCCGACAACTTCACGGTCATCTGCCTCAGCGTGCGGGACAGCAGATGCGCAAGGATGTGTTCCTTGCCAGGGAAGTAGTAGTACAGCGTCGCTCGCGGGATCCCCGTCGCCTTGGCCAGATGCTCGATTCGGGTCGCGTCGAGTCCGTTGTCGGCGAACACCTGCGCAGCGAGATCGATCCTCTCGGCCAGATCATCGGGCAACGGTCGGATCGCGTTGGTGGACTGCTGATTCATTCCTGCACCTCCGCCGACCCAGGGACGAACCGTTCAAGTGGGATGATGATGAACGTCGCGGTCGCCTCGGCGATCAGCACCCGCCCATCGTCGGCGTGTGCCGATGCCGACATGTGCAACTTGCGTTCCTCCCTCGCCTCGACCCGGGCGCGGAACACCAACGGCACATCGATCGGTGTCGGCGCCCGGTACGTGATCTCGATCCGCCCGGTGAACGCCGGCACCTTCAAGATCGACAACTGATAACCCATCACGTCATCGAAGATCGCGGCCACGACACCACCATGCGCCCGACCGGGGGCACCCTCGAACGCTGCGCCCAGCACCACCTCCGCGACGGCATCGTCGGCTTCACGACGCACCGCGATCGCGGTGCCCATCGGATTCGCCGCACCGGACACCACACAATCCGGGAAATGCGACAACCGCTCACCATCGCCGGGCGGCTCCCCGAACAGGCTCGATCCGGCCATCCCGGCCAGGCTCATCGCCGACCGATCCCGCGCCGGTGCAGCCTCGAACCGGGCGACGAGCGGGCCGACCGCCTCACACAACTCGACGAACACCTCATCGGGTGCGTCATGACCGACGAACGCGTGCCCCAGCCGCCGCAGAAGCTCTGCCGCTCGGATTCGCGACTGCGTCACCCCGAACCGCTCGTCTGCGACGGTTCCCACCGTCGAGGCCACTCGATCTGCCATCGACCCTCCATCGTTCGACTTGTACGCCCAGGTTGGACGACACGT
>CALMLJ010000461.1 GCA_937868025.1 uncultured Acidimicrobiaceae bacterium | reverse complement strand
GAAGCACCAGATCATCGAGTCGCTCCAGCACGAGTCGTGCGCCCCGCTCGATCTCAGGCCCAAGGACCAGATCCTCAACCTCACCGGACTGCAGCGCGTGCCCACCGCCGACGTGCCTCACATCGGCCGGAGTGGGGTGGCGGCACGAGGATTCCCGACCGAAGCACAGGTGTCGTCGAACTCCGTCGGCGTCGGCGAGGAACGATGAGGCGAGTGCTCCAACGTCGTCCTCGTGATCGACGACCCAGACGATGTTGTCGCCGAGCGCCAGCCCTCCTTCCAGGAGCGCGTCGAGCGTTGGGGATCCACTGGCAGCCATCGAGACCTCCCTTCAGCGATATAGCACTGCTAATTCTAGCTGGCAACTGCGTAACTCACCGTACGGTCGGTGCTGACCCAATCCTTCAGTGAGGGAGCCACAATGCAGACGTCCACCGAGCCCACCACCACCCGCACCGCAACAGCGGCCGCCCGCGCCCAGCTGATGTTGCAACGCACCGAGCTGCGGGACTCGATGGACCACCGCATGGCCGAGGCGTCCACGATGCGTTCGGACGTGAGCGACGGACACGGCGAGACCGAACATCTCGTTGTCGCCGAGCAGCATGACAACGATGCACGACTCGATGCGATCACACGATCGGCGCTGGCCGACGTCGAAGCCGCCATCCAACGCATCGACAGCGGAACCTACGGTCTCTGCGCCGACTGCCAGGAGGAGATTCCCGCGGAACGCCTCGAGATCCTTCCCGCCACGCCGGTGTGCGTTCGTTGCCAAGCCACCTACGAAGGCGCCTGACTCGGAACGGCAATGCTCTCGGCTCTCCTCGCGATCGCGGCGGGCACTGCCGTCGGGCTGTTCCGGGGCGGCAGCTTCCGGCGCCTGCGCTCCCTACGCCTTCGACTCACCGGGGTCGGAGTCGTGGGACTGGTGGCTGCGGCGACGAGTACCCGCCTCGACAGACCAGGGACGCTCTCGGTATCGGTCGAGGCAGTCGCCACGGCCGCCGTGCTTGCCTTCGCTCTCGCGAACATTCGGCTCGGCGGGATGGTGGTGGTGCTCGCAGGCTTGTGCATTGGACTGGTGCCGGCTGATCGTGTCGGTGCCGTCGGCGATCCGGTGATCAACGTCGGGCTCGCGCTTGTCGCCGCATCGGCTCTTCGCTGCCGCACGGTCCGTCGTGAACCGGTGTGTGACTACGTCAGCAAGATCGCTCCGCTCGGTCAGGGTCCGGTCGACCCGAGCGGACCCCGATCCCATGTCCGGCGCATCGGGTCGCAGGGCATAGCGGCGCGGGCGAACGGCCACACGGCGTTGGATGCGCTCCCGCCCGAGGCCGCGCGGCATTGGTGAGCGTTGCGTCGCTCAGAAGGTACTGACCGCTGCGAGCACGATGATCAACACGGTGACTGCCACGAGAAGTGCGATCGCCCGACCAGTCGGGTGGACTGGGCGTTGTTGTTCGCGGCCGTTCCTGATCACCATGGGACGGCCCCGTCGAGCTCGTTGGTGAGATGGGCCCAGCAGGCCGTCTCGCCGCCGAGGTCGTGGCGGGCAACCCCAACGGGTGCGAATGACGCTGCGGCCGGCGGCTCCCACGACTCGCCGGTGAGGCGTCGCGACAAGACGCCGGAGATGCGGGCCGCGTGAGACTTCGCTTGCTCGGCCACCGGGCCGGCCCACCTCCGGTCGATCGCGTCGGTCCACAGCGCGTTCCAGCGGGTGAACAACTCGCCGCTAAAAGGAGCGAGGTCGTTGACCGCCTGGTGGGGGCCGAGGATGGTGCCGATGTAGCTGGCCTCGCCGAACAAGACACGACACCAGTAGTCAATGAGCGTCGGGATGTGCAGGGCCCAGTCGACCTCGGCGACCTCACCGAAGATCGGAGCGAGGAGGTCGTCGAGCACAATCTCGCGGTAGAACTCCACGACGAGGTCGTGGACATCGGTGCGGTCCCGAAGGTCTTGATGCGCCGACGATGTGGCCCCGGCGCTCACGAGGCCTCGCCGACCGGTTCGAGGTGACAGCGGAGCCGACAGTTGGCTCGGCGTGGGTCGTTCGGCACCAGTTCGTCGATCACGATACCGGTCGCCGCGTCGCTCACGCCGGTGGCGATGCCTCGATGCATCTCACACACGGTGTCGGGGTCGGTCAACGCCGTCGACGCGTACGGGCACGTCGTCAGCGTGATCTCGATCTTGTCGCCGCGTCGTCGGATCGTCGGCTCGAACCCGTAGACGACCATCTGCTCGAACACCGCATCGACCGGATCGGCGGCAGCGGTGTCACTGAGCCGGCGCCGCCGTCCGACCCGCCGCCCGACCTCGAACGGGCTGTCCCCTGTCCGCACCACCTCGGCGAGCCATCCCGCGAGCCGTTCGTAGGGTCCGGCCACGCCCCATCGACTGTCGGCGTTGGGATGGAGCACGTACTTCAGTCGAGGGCGACCCCTGCCCCCAGCAGGTGCGACGGACTCGACGATGAGTTCGGCGGCAACCAGCTGCGAGAGGTGCTGGCGAATCGCGTTGTGGTTCAGCCCGAAGTGTTCGGTGAGCTCGGCGACATCGGCTGGTTCTGCGGCGTCGGCGACGTATCGGAAGATACCGTGGCGCGTCGGGTCGCCGAGGGCTTTCGCCTGAATTTGGAGATCAACCACCGCCACGTCGACAACCTTTTTCGGGTATGTCCACAGTCCACTGGAAAATGCCGGAGCCTGCAACGATCGCCATCACGGACCTGCGCCCGACGAACCGACCGGCGTGCCGACCAGCTGGCCACTATGAACTCGAGCAACGTTCCGGGCGAGGATCTTCATCGTCTCCGCGTACTCCCCCTGCCACCCGTCATCGACTGTTTCCTCGAACAGTTCGAGCCACCTCTCGAAGTGGGCTGCGGTGAACGGCGCCCGTTCGTGCACGGCGCGATGTTTGGCGAACGGGTTTCCCTGATATCCCGGCGTTCCGAACAGTGCCCGACACCAGAACGCACTCAGCTTCGGTAGATGCTCGCTCCAATCGACCCGGGCGACGTCGTTGAATACGGGGCCGAGGAGTTCGTCCTGCGCTACCGCTCCGTAAAAGATCCGAACGACATCGTTCACGGCCTCTGGCGAGCAGACATCGGGACGCAGACCCCGACCGTTTCGGGTTGGAGCACTCACGGCGACTCAGATGACGGGCTGCCAACGGCGGCGCGTTCGCGTTCGTCCCGACCGACGACCACCAGTGCTCCGACCATCGCGCCGAAACCGAGTCCGCCCCAGAACCCGGTGAACACCCCCAAGAAGACCGACCCGGCGTCGTCGAGCCCGATCCACTTTCCGAGCAGGCCGACGAACACGGTGAAGAGGAGGAAGCCGACAACTGCGCCACTGGCTGCGGCCCGCCCGACGCCGGCCTCGAGGAGTGCATCGGGGTTGAAGGTTCGCTGCTGGCCGACCTGCACGTGCTTCGACAACGGCTCAGCCTTCGTCGAAGCCACTGGGCCGAGTGCCGCCGGGGCAACGGGGACGGCTTTCACGATCGCATCGAGCAGATCAGTCATCTGAGAACCTTCTTTCTTCTAGTCCAGACTAGAAGATACCAGATGATCCATGCGATCGATGTCGGGGGGCGCGAAGCACTACGCCCACGTCGAGACAGGTCGGGCGCCACGACGAAGTCCGCCGTTGGCGAAGTGCAATCATTCGGTCGGGAGCAGGCGCCACAGTCCCGCGAGTTCGGTGCCAGTTCGCGAGAGCTCTTCGAGATGGGCGGCCCCGAGCGCCTGCAATTTGCGCTCACCGAAATCGGTGAGACAGACGCGCACAACCCGATGGTCCTGGTCATCGCCCGCACGCTCGACCAGGCCGGCTGCTTCGGCGCGGTCGACGAGTTCGACTGCGCTGTGGTGTCGCAGGAGGAGGTGCGCAGCGATATCGGACACGCTCGACGGACCTCTATGCCCCCTGATGGCGAGGAGGAGCTGGTGTTGGGACGGTGTGATGTCGGCGGCCTTGGCGCATTCCTCACTCCAGCGGAGGAACCGGCGCAGGCCGTCGCGGAACTCGAGCAGCGCTTCGAAATCGGCGGTTTCGAGTTCCCGACCGCCTGATGGACGCTCAGCTGGATTCATATCGTGTTCCGATCCTATCGTGGTGCGATGGATAGTTCGCAAACGCCCAAGCGCATGGCGCTGCTCTCATTGATCGCCGCAGGACTGGGACTGGCCAGCGGTGGAGCGGCATGGATTCTCCTGCACCTGATCGCCGCGATCACGAATCTGGCCGTCTTCGGTCGGTTCGGGTTCAACCCGCCGTCCTTCTCGACGCTCGAGCGGAGTCCACGCATCGTGATCGTCGCCATCGTCGGCGCCCTCCTCATCAGCGCGCTGGCAAAATGGGCGCCGATCATCCGCGGTCACGGCATCCCCGAAGCAATGGAGGCGGTGCTCACCAAAGAGAGTCGGATCGCTCCGCGGACCGCCATTGCCAAGCCGATCTCGGCTGCGATCGCCATCGGCTCATCGGCACCGTTCGGGGCAGAGGGTCCGATCATCGTGACGGGCGGCGCCATCGGCTCGCTCACGGGCCAACTGCTCCGGGTGTCGCCGTCGGAGCGGAAGATCCTGCTGGCCTGCGGCGCCGCCGCTGGCATGTCGGCCACCTTCGGAGCACCTCTCGCCGCCGTCGTCCTGGCAGTCGAGCTGCTCCTCTTCGAGTTCTCCGCCCGTGCGCTCATCCCCCTCGTCGTAGCGACGAGCGTCGCCGGCGGCGTCCACGCCGCCCTCTACTCGTCCGGCCCCCTGTTCAGCGTCCCCGCCCGGAGCTACTCCGGCCTCGGAGCGCTCCCGGCGTTCGCCATCCTGGGGATCGCAGCCGGACTCCTCGGGGTCGTCATCACCCGTGGCCTGTTCACCGTGGAGTCGCTGTACCGGCGCTTGCCCGTCGGCGAGTTCTGGCATCCGGTGATCGGTGCGGCCGCGTTCGCCTGCGTCGGGCTCATCGAACCGCGAGCGCTCGGGGTCGGCTACGACGCCATCGACGATGTGCTCAACAGCCGCCTCGCTCTCGGAACCGTCGCCGTGCTCGGCGCGGTCAAACTCGTCGCCTGGTGGCTCGCCCTCGGCTCGGGAACGTCGGGCGGCACCCTCGCACCGATCCTGCTCATCAGCGCCTCCGCCGGCACACTGGTCGGAGCGGGGCTGAATCAGCTGATCCCCGGTGCCAATGTCTCGGTGGGTGCGTTCGCAGTGGTCGCTATGGCTGCGACGTTCGGAGCGTCGACGCGAGCCACGTTCACCGCCATCGTGTTCGTCTTCGAACTCACCCGCGACTACCAGATCGTCCTACCACTGATGCTCGCTACCGTGATCGCCGACCTCGTCTTCAGCGCGCTGAGTGACGACAGCATCATGACCGAGAAGCTGACGCGGCGCGGGCTGCGCATCGGCCGCCACTACGGCATTGATCCCATGACGACCACACGGATCGGAGCGATCATGACGCCCGAGGTTGCCACGCTCGCCCACGACCTCACGATCTCCCAGGCCCGGGAGCTGTTCCTCGCCAAAGGTCACGGCGCCTATCCCGTCGTCGACGACACCGGTGCGCTGCTGGGCATCATCGGCCGGCGCGAGCTCCTGAGTGATGACCTCGATCCCATGGCGTCGATCTTGGGGATCACGACCACCGAAGTGCTCAGCGTGGGTCCCGACGATCACGCCATCGATGCGTTGCACCTGATGGTCGACGAGCACGTCGAACACATCTTGGTGCTCGATGCCGGCCGACTGGTCGGCATCTGTACCCGAACCGACCTGCTGAAGGTGCGTCGCGAGCAGCGTGGCCTCGAGCAACTCCAGCCGGGCATCCTCGGATCCCGTGGCGTGGGAGGCTGAGGGCAACTGCCCGTCAGTGGTACTCGTTCACGGCGGAGCCGGACTGTTGGTACGCGGTCACGGCCGAGTCACCCATCACGAGGTCGGCACCCACGGCCGCGAGGAGGCCGGGCACGACGAACCCCGGTCGCCCGGTCGCCTCGGCCACGAACATCACTGCAGCGAGCGGCACCCGGTACCCGGCGCCCAGCGCTGCGGCGACGCCGATCACGACGAACAGGCTGATGTTGCCCGCTTCGATCACCCCGCCGGCGACGCGCCCGATCAACGCGCCGGCCACGACGAGCGGGACGAACAACCCGACCACTCCTCCGCCGGCGACGGTCGCGAGCGTGCCCGTCAATCGCACCACCAGCAGCAGCGCCACGACCCAGAGACTGTGGCCGGGTTGGATCGCCCACTCGATCGCGTTGTACCCGGGTGTCAGGCCGAGCGACGACCCGGCCGCCGCATGGGCGACGATCGCCAGCACTGCGATCGACACACCACCGACGAGGACCGTGACCCACGGCGGGCGATTGCGCTGGAATCGCTTGGCGTTGCGGAGTCCAGCGGCGTACAGGCGAATGATCGCGCCGACCACCACACCGAGGACCGCCGCGCCGACCAGATCTCGCAGGTCGAACGGAGCGTCACCAGTGACCTTCAGGAGCGGCGAGGTGTTGGTGACGGCCACAAAGGTCAGGTATCCACTCGCGGCCCCAACGAGCGCGGGGATGAGCAGCCTCCGGCCGAGGTCGTCACGGTACGGGACCTCGATGGCGAAGATCGCGCCCGTCGCGGGTGCCTTGAAGATCGCGGCGACACCAGCCGCCGCCCCGGCGACCATCAGGGTGTGCGCCGAACTCGACCCGAACACCGAGCGGAACCGCCGCTGGACCACGGTGCCGATCGAGGCACCGAGATACATCGACGGGCCTTCGAGCCCCCCAGGCGCCCCGGATCCCAGGGTCACCACGGCGGCCAACATCCGCCACGGCAACGGACGGGTGTCGAGATCGTCGTGGGAATGGAAGCCGAGGATGTAGTCATCGGACGTCGCAGGCGTGACCCGGCCTCGACGCAGGAGCAGCGCAGCGGACGTGAGGCCGACGAGCGGCAGCCAGGGACGGAGGTTCACCGGGACGGCGAGCACCCACTCCAAAAGACGATCGACGGTGATCCAGTCGAACAGCGCGACGCCGAGACCGGTCAACGCACCGACCAGCGCAGCGAGCGCGACAACCTCGCGCGACCTGACGGCCAAGGCACGAAGTTCTTCCCGTCTCTTAGCGATGAGACTCGATGTAGTTGGCTTGATGCAACTAGTGTAGTGGAGCAATGACACGGAATCGAAAAGCCGAACATCTCGATGACGTCGCCGAGTCGGTACTCGTGGGATCTCGCGCTCTGATCGCCATCGCCGCCCGATCCATGCCAGACGGTGACGAGGTCACCCTCGCCCAGTACCGCGCCATGGTCGTGCTCGCATCTCACGGGCCACTGACCGCGGGACGGCTGTCCGAACTCCTCGACGTCCACCCGTCGACGACCACCCGACTCGTGGACCGGCTGCTGTCGAAGAAGTTCATCAAGCGATCGACGACGTCGGATCGACGCGAGGTCGTCATCGCCCTCGAACCTGCCGCCATCCGGTTGCTGGCGGCGGTGACATCGGACCGCCTCCGGCAGATCCGCTCGATCGTCGCACGGCTGACGCCGGACGAGGCCGACAACGTCGTGACCGCGTTCCGTGCGTTCTCCGAGGCCGCCGGCGAGATCCCCGACAGCCGATGGTCCGCCCTCCTGGACGCACCGGCCGACCCCTACCCGCAGACAATGGAGCCAACATGACGACACCGACCGAGCCCGGCACACTCCCCCACCACCTCGAGCACATCGCCGCCGACGCAGACGACGTCGTTGCCATGTTGACGAGACACCACGCCGAGGGTGGCGACATCCACCCCGAAGCGCTCCCGAAGGCCGAACGTCTCGCCACCGGCCTCCGACAGGTCATCGACGCGCTCACCACTCACGAGCACCTCGCCGCCGGCGCCGACGATGTGTGGAGGATGCTCGGCATGGAGGTGCCCACGAGCACGGATGGTGAGAGCGCCTGACGCCCCGTCGCTCCCACCTGTGGTCCTCGGACACTCGGCACCGTCGGACCGCGCCAGGCCGATCCCGTGCCGAGACGACAAAGGAGTACCCCTGATGAACGTACTGATCGCTCTCGACGACTCACCGGTCTCGGCTCGAGCCGCCCACGAGGCAACCCGGCTGTTCGCTCACGCCGACACCGAGTTCCTCGTCATCAACGTCGCCACCCTCATCACGCCATGGGTCGCCATGGCCCCCTACGGAATGATCGCCCCACTTCGGGTCGACCCCCGGTGGACCGAACCCGGCTACAACGCCGACGCCGACCTCATGGCACGGGCAGACGCGCTCGGGGTGCCGAACCCCGAGGTCGTGACCGACATCGGTGACCCCGTCACCCTCATCTGCAAAGCGGCAGAAGATCACGACGTCGACGTGATCGTCGTCGGATCACACGACAAGTCAGCTCTCCGCAAACTGCTCGACCCCTCAATCGCCGACGGCATCGTTCACCACACCCATCGACCAGTCCTCGTCGTGAGTGGGCAACCGTCCGATCGTCTGTAGGCGACACCCAGGGCGCGAAGCCCACGTAGTGCGGCCTGAGCCACGTCGATACCCTCGCAATCAGCGCGTGCGGACATCTCGGAGTGAGTGAAGCCGCCGAAATAGATCAACCCAAGCAGAGCAGCGTCCTCCTGACCCAGACTTTCGAGTACACCGCCACCATCGGCCAACTGACCTACGACCTCGGGCCAACCGGCCTCGCCGCGTGGCCCGACCACTTGGCG
>CALMLJ010000460.1 GCA_937868025.1 uncultured Acidimicrobiaceae bacterium | reverse complement strand
TCGATCCCGCCGACCCCACCTGACCGTCTGCCAGACTGGCCCCCGTGCATGTGACCGCCAAGGCCGACTACGCGATGCGGGCGATCGTCGAGATCTCCGTCGCTCCGGACGGACGCGCCAAGGCCGAACAGATCGCCTCCGCCCAGGACATCCCGCTCGGATTCCTCCGCGGCATCCTCACCGACCTGCGTCGTTCCGGGCTCATCGTGTCGCAGCGGAGCGCCAACGGCGGCTTCCGCCTGGCCCGCCCAGCGTCGGAGATCACCATCGCCGAGGTGGTCCGCTCCGTCGAGGGTCCGCTGGCGCTCGTTCGTGGCCTCCGTCCGACCGAACTCGACTACCCGGGGGCGACGGCACCGCTGCGTGACGTGTGGATCGCACTCCGGGCCAACCTCCGGGCGGTGCTCGACCACACCACGATCGCCGACGTCGCCGAGGGCCGCCTGCCCGAACTCGTCAGGTCCCTGGCCGCCGACCCCGACTCCTGGCTGTAGGCAACGGTCCACTCACCGCTGCGGCGACGCACCGCTGCGAATACCACCGGTCCGAGGGGATCGGAACTGCGAATCACGCACCCAGAACGACCCCTGACTACGATCAGCGATGGCGTCCGCCGCGTCCGGCGACACCGAACCTGACACGAACGGGGGCCGGATGGCCGACACGAACATCGACGCCATCGACGAGCTCATCATCGCCGAGCTCCAGCAGGACGGGCGGCGTCCCTACACCCAGCTCGCCAAGACGGTCGGGTTGTCCGAGGCGGCGATCCGCCAACGCGTCCAGCGCCTCCTCGACGCCGGCGTCATGCAGATCGTTGCCGTCACTGACCCCATGCGCCTCGGCTACCACCGCGCCGCGATGGTCGGCATCAAGGTCGACGGCGACATCCGCAAGGTGGCCGAGAAGCTCTCGAAGTTCGACGAGGTCGTCTACGTGGTCCTGACCGCCGGCACCGTCGACCTCCTCGCCGAGGTCGTCGTGTCGAACGACGCGGCGCTGCTCGAGCTCCTCAACGACCGCATCCGTCAGATCCCCGGCGTCCAGAGCACCGAGACGTCGATCTACCTCAACCTCTACAAGCAGACCTACCAATGGGGAACCCGATGACCGAACGACCCACCACGAGAACGCCCGAGGAGCTGCACGAACTCGGCGCACGCCACCTCTGGATGCACTTCAGCCGCATGGGCAACTACGCCGGCGCCGGCCAGGGCGGCACCGAGCAGCTCAAGGTGATGGAGCGCGGCGAGGGCTGCTACCTCTACGACGGCGACGGCAAGCGTTACCTCGACGGACTGTCGGGCCTGTTCACCGTCAACGCGGGCCACGGTCGACCCGAGCTCGCCGCTGCCGCCGCGGCGCAGGCGAGCCAGCTCGCCTACTTCCCCATCTGGGGCTACGCCCACCCGCCGGCGATCGAGCTCGCCGCCCGTCTCGCCGAATTGTCCCCCGGCGATCTCAACCGCGTGTTCTTCACGACGTCGGGGTCCGAGGCCGTCGAGACGGCATGGAAGCTGGCCCGCCAGTACTTCCAGGCGATCGGCGAACACCGCCGCTACAAGGTCATCAGCCGCAACGTCGCCTACCACGGCACCTCGCTCGGGGCCCTCGCCATCACCGGTGTCGCGTCGTTGCGCACCCCGTTCGAACCCCTGGCCCCCGGGGGCCGCCACGTGCCGAACACCAACCGATACCGCCCCTTCACCGGTGGCGTCGTCGGTGAGGGCGGCATGTCCGAGGAGGAGTTCGGCCGGGTCGCGGCGGACGCCATCGAGCAGTGCATCCTCATGGAGGGCCCGGAGTCGGTGGCCGCCGTCTTCCTCGAACCGCTCCAGAACGCCGGCGGTTGCTTCACGCCGCCTGCCGGTTACTTCGCCCGGGTGCGCGAGATCTGCGACCGCTACGGCGTGCTGCTCGTGAGCGACGAGGTCATCTGCGCGTACGGCCGCCTCGGCCACATGTTCGGCGCCGATCGCTATGGCTACGTGCCCGACATCATCACGTCGGCGAAGGGCCTGACGTCGGGCTACTCGCCCCTCGGCGCCGTGCTGGTGTCGGATCGGATCATGGAGCCGTTCCTCACCGGCGAGGCATCGTTCGCCCACGGCATCACGTTCGGCGGCCACCCCGTCAGCTGTGCCGTGGCGCTCGCCAACCTCGACCTGTTCGAACGCGACGACCTGTGCGGCCACGTGCTCGCCCATCAGGACGAGTTCCGGACGACACTCGAGAACCTGCGCGACATCGGAATCGTCGGCGACGTTCGCGGCGACGGCTACTTCTGGGCCATCGAGCTCGTCCGGGACCAGGCCACCCGTGAGACGTTCACCCACCAGGAGGCCGAAGACCTGCTGCGGGGGTACCTGTCGCCACGACTGTTCGACGACGGACTGATCTGCCGCGCCGACGACCGCGGCGAGCCGGTGTTGCAGTTCTCCCCGCCGCTCACCGCGGGCCCCGAGGAGTTCGACCTGATCGGCAAGGTACTCCGCGGAGCGCTGTCCGACGCGGCCGCCCGGCTCTAGCCCGACCCGGTCGGTGCGGCGCCGGGGAAGCCCGCCTGACGCCACGCCTCGTACGCCACGATCGCCACCGAGTTCGACAGGTTGACGCTGCGATTGTCGGGACGCATCGGCAGCGACAGCAGGCGATCGCCGAACGACTCGCGATGCTGCTTCGACAAGCCCGTCGGCTCGGTGCCGAACACCAGCACGTCGTCGGGCCCGTACGCGACCTGGTCGTAGCGGGTGGTCCCGTGACGGCTGAACCCGTACCAGTCGCCGCTGCGACCGACGAGCGAACCCAGGCACTCCCCCAGCGACGCGTGCACCTCCATGTCCACGAACTCGTGGTAGTCGAGGCCGGCGCGCCGCAGTGACGCGTCGTCGATGTCGAAGCCCAACGGCTCGACGAGGTGCAGGGCAGCACCGACGTTGGCGCACAGGCGGATGACGTTGCCGGTGTTGGGCGGGATCTGCGGTTCGACGAGCACGACGTGGAGCATCAGGGTTGCTCTCTAGTATCGACCCATGCCCCCTGTCGAGGAGAGACCGGTCGAGGCGGCCGACGAGCCGGCTCCCGACACCGTCATCGAGATCCCGTCCGGACCCGGCACGTTCCAGCGCCGCGAACCGGCCCTCAACGACGCCCAACGCGAGATCATCGATCGCCTGCGGTCCGTCGGGGTGGAGCGGCCCCGCTTCGAGCCCGGCCTCCGCGACCATCTCCGCCTCGAGATCGAACGCGGACTCGCGCCACTCATCGAGGACCTCGGCGAAGAAGACCTGTGGCTCTCGAAGCACAAGCTCGAGCAGGTGCACGGGTGCGAGGGCAAGTACCTCGCCGAGAAGGAGCTCGACTTCGTGTGGAGCGCTCCGATCGCCCGCGGCATCATCGCCCACAAGGCGATCGAGATCGAGATCACCTCCAAACGGAGGTGGGCGTCGCTCGACCTGATCGACGAGGCGATCGCCCGGTTCCAGAACGAGGGCCGCGGCGTCGGCGAGTGGCTGCAGACGGCGAGCGAAGCCGACATCGACATGGTTCGCGCCGAGGCCAACAACGCGCTGTGCAGCTTCCAGGAGTGCTGGCCTCCGTTGAAGCGGGAGTGGCGCCCCGCCACCGAGGTCGCGATGCGCGCCGAGTTCTTCACGGGCCGCATCGTGCTGTCGGGCAAGCCCGATCTCACCATCGGCTACGCCGACGGCTCGACCGCCGGCAAGGTCATCGTCGATTTCAAGACGGGCCGCACCGCGGCGAGCCACGTCGCCGACCTGCGCTTCTACGCGCTCCTCGATGCGCTGCGCGTCGGCGTGCCGCCGCGCATGCTGGTCACCTACTACCTCGACTCCGGCACGCTGCAGGCCGAACCGGTCAGCGAGGACATTCTCGACGCCACCGTCGCCCGCACCGTCGCTGCGGCCAAGCGCATGGTCTCACTCGAGACGGGCGAACGCGAGCCCCGGCTCGTCGCGTCCGGCGCCTGCCGGTGGTGCCCCGCGCTCCCCGGCTGCTCGGTCGGTCGCAACTTCCTCGACGAGCAGAGCGACGCCATCGGCGACCCCACTGCCGACGACGACCTCTGACCCCGCCCCCGCCTCGCCCTGCCTGTTTTGTCCCGCGAAAGCGTGCAGCCTGCACGCTTTCGCGGGACGAAACAGGCTCAGTCGGCGGCGGCCATCGCGTCGAAGCGGCCGGCGGCGGCGAACCAGAAGGTGATCGCGACCAACGAGAGGCCGGCCACGACAGTCACCGGTTGAATCCCCCACGCATCGGCCGCCCAACCCCACACCACGAGTCCGACGGGCAGCGCCCCGGTGAGACAGCCGAGGTAGATGGCGATGACCTTGCCACGCATGTCCTCACGGGCGAGCAGCTGCACGGTCGTGTTCAGCGCCGAGGCGATCGCGAGGTACGCACCGCCGTAGAGCGCGAGACCGATCACCGCCACCCACCACACCGGCGCCACGCCCACGAGCGCCGTCGCCGCCCCGTAGGACGTCATGGCCACGACCAGCAGTCGCTTTCGGCTCAGGCGGGCACCCATCGTGAGGATCACCGGGGCCAACACGATCGCGCCCAGGCCGCCGGCGCCCTGCAGCAGGCCGAGCCGCCACTCGGTGACCGCGAACACCTCCTGGCCGTAGCTCGCCGGCAGGAACGAGAACAGCGGACTGGCGATGCCCGCCACTGCGGTGATGGCCAGAGCACAGCTGACGATGCCCGGCGTCGCGACGACGTACCGGAACCCGGCGACGAGGTCGGGCAGCGCCCTCGGTCGGGGCTCGGCCGCGACCTGGGGCTTGCGGTACGTGCGGATCATCGACAGCGCGATGAGCACCGCGCCGAACGACACGGCGTTGAGAGCGAAGGCGAGCTCGGCGCCGCTCACGGCGAAGATGATGCCGGCGAGGAACGTTCCCAACGCCCGGGCCGCGTTGAACTGGGTGGAGTTGAGGGTCACTGCGTTCCGCATGAGCTCGCGGGGAACGAGCTGCGCGATGAACGACTGCCACACCGGGATGTTGAGCCCGCTGGCCAGCCCCGAGCCGAATGCGAGCATCGACAGACGGCCCGGCGTCGCCCACCCGCGGGAGACGACGAGCCACAGCCCGACGGCGAACGCCGCCTGGCCGAGCTGGGTCAGGACCAGCATCTTCTTGCGGTCGAACCGGTCCGCGAGGGTGCCGCCGACCACACCCATCACCATCATCGGGATGTAGGCCCAGAAGCCGGCTACGCCGACGCCGCCGTTTCGCTGCGTCAGTTCGAACACCACGTAGGGGATGGCGGCGCTCTGCATCCACCCACCGGTGTTCGAGATCAGCGCCGCGATCCAGAAGATGCGGAACTCCCGGTTGCGGAGAGCGACGGTGGCGGCCCGCATACCTCGGTCCTGCACCACCACCCCGAGAGTCACAGCCCAACGATACCCATCGCCCGGTAGACTCCCGGCCTGATGGCGGCATCCCGATCCCCTCGTCAGACGGCGACCACGGGGAAGGCCGCGACACCGCGGCCCACGGCCACTCGTCGCCGGGCCACCCCGAAGGTCTCGTCGATCACCGCGGTCAACGCCCGGGCCGCCAAGGCGGCAACCGGTTCCCTCGATCTGGTGCACGTGCCGACGGCGAAGCCCACCCCGGCCCGCCCTCGCCTCGACGACGACGCCACCATTCGCCACGGCGATGTCGACGAGTGGGGCCGCTCCGAACGAATGCGCTCCTTGGCCCGCCAGGTGTACGACCCGCTCTACAGCAAGTGGTTCCGGGTCGAATGGGAGGGTCTCGAGAAGATCCCCGCCAACGGCGGCGCCCTCTTGGTCGCCAACCACGCGGGAGCGATCCCGTCCGACGCCCCCGTGATCATGCACGGTATCGAGAAGGAGCTCGACCGGCCGGTGTACGGCCTCGCCGACTACTTCTTCCGCAAGGTCCCGGTGCTGGGCACGATGTGGTCGCGACTCGGTGGGCTCCCAGCCCACCCCGACAATGCGTACCGCCTGCTGCGAGAGCAGAAGCAGCTCGTCCTCGTCTTCCCCGAGGGCACCAAGGGACCGTCGAAGCACGTCAGCGAGCGCTACCAGTTGGCTCGTTTCGGTCGCGGCGGCTTCGTCGAGATCGCGATGCGCGCCGGCGTGCCGGTCATCCCCATCGCGGTCGTCGGAGCCGAGGAGTCGATGCCGATCATCGCCAAGCTCCCGTCGGTCGCCAAGGCGGCTGGTCTTCCGTACATGCCCGTGACCGCCAACATGATGGCCCTCGGGCCGCTCGGACTCGTCGGCTACTTCCCGGCCAAGTTCAAGCTGCGGGTCCTCGACCCGGTGTACTTCAACGTCGAGCCCGACCAGGAGCGCTATTCCAAGAGCCGCATCATGGACGAGTCCGAGAAGATCCGAGATCACATCCAGACGGAGTTGTACGACATGCTCCGTGAGCGCCGCTCGATCTGGTTCGGCTGATGCCGGCGCCCCAGCTCCCCCGACGACCTCACCAGACGGGCCGACGCGTCCTGGTCACCGGCCTCGGTACGTTCTGGGGCGGACGGATCGCCCAGGCGCTCGAGGCCGACCCGACCGTCGACGTCATCATCGGCCTCGACACGACCGAGCCCACCGTGGAGCTCGAGCGCACCGAGTACGTGCGGGTCGACGCCAACTACTCGATCCTCGCCAAGATCGTTCGGGCCACCCGTGTCGACACGATCATCCACACGTTTCTCGTCGTCGACCCGACGCAGATGTCGAAGCGGGCCATGCACGAGGTCAACGTCATCGGCACGATGAACCTCTTCGCGGCGGCGTCCGCTCCCGACTCGACGGTGCGCAACGTGATCGTGAAGTCGGCGACCGCGGTGTACGGCTGCGGCCCCGAGGACCCGACCTGGTTCACCGAGGACACCCCGCCGAGCCGGGCGTTGCGCCGCCCCGTCGAGCGCAGCCTCGACCAGGTGGAGGGGTATGTGCGGGACTTCGCCGAGGACAACCCCCACGTCGTCGTGTCGCTCCTGCGCTTCTCCAACGTGATCGGCAGCGAGATCATCACGCCCCTGACGCGGGCACTCGAACTCCCGCTCGTGCCATCGATGTTCGGGTTCGACCCTCGGTTCCAGTTCGTGCACGAGGACGACGTCGTGCGGTCGATCCTGTTCGTCCTCGGCCACAACCTCTCGGGCGTCTACAACGTCGCCGGCGACGGCCTCCTCCCGTGGACCGAGGTGGCGTCGCTGTGCGGCAAGTCCACGTTCCCCCTTCCGCCGTACATCTCCGACGCGCTGCTCTGGCCGGTGAAGCGCCTCGGCATCGTCGACCTGCCCGAGGAGTATCTCAACCTGCTGCGCTTCGGGCGTGGTGTCGACAACCGCAAGTTGAAGGACGCGGGATTCGAGTACGACTACACGTCGGCGCAATCGGTGAAGGCGTTCATCGAGGCCGTGCGGTTGCGCAAGACGATCGGCAACAACACCCCGAGCTACTCCTACGAGCGCGACGTCGAGCAGTTCTTCCGGCACTCCCCCTCGGTCGTGCGTGAGGCGCCGGCCTACGACCGGAGGCGTTCCGACACCTGATCGGCCAGCGCCGCGACCCGCTCCCGGATCGTCGACCACTGGTAGGTCTCGAGGTACCGGGCCTCGGCCGCTGCGATCAGGTCGGCGCGCAACGATGCGTCGCTCACCGCCCGGATGCAGCTTCGGGCGAACGCAGCGGCGTCCTCGGCGACGAGGAGGTGCACACCGTCGCTCACGTCGATGCCTTCGCAGCCGATCGCCGTCGACACGACCGGGAGCCGGTTCGCCATCGCCTCGACCACCTTGAGGCGCGTCCCGGCTCCCGAACGCAGCGGCACGACCGAGACGTCGGCACGTTCGAGCTCGGGCTGCAACGACTCGACGGAGCCGGCGACGGTCACGCCCGGCAGTTCGCCGAGCGACTCGACCGACTCGGTGTGGCGGCCGACGATGCGGAACTCGGCGTGGGGCAGCTCACGACGAATCGCCGGGAACACGTCGGACGCGAACCATCGCACCGCGTCGACATTCGGCTCGTACCCCATGAGGCCGATGAACAGGAAGACGGGGTGGTCGGGATCGTTCGGTGTGACATGGTCGACCGGGTCCCACACCCGCTGGTACCCGTTGGGCACCTCCACGGCGTTGGTGCATCCGGATCGGGCGATGTCGACCTCGCTGCACACCATGACGTTGCCGACCGTCGCGGCGGCCCGACGCTGCACCCGGTCCCAGCGTCGCTCGTCGACCAGGTTGAACGAGCTGGCAACCAGCCATCGAGCCGTCGCCGCCGCTCTCACCGCTGCGCCGGCACCGGGACCGATGACGGGACCCATCCGCCGGATACCTGCGGTGAGCAGGTTCTCGAGGTTGTCGAAGTCGAGGAACGCCGGCGTCCGGATCAGGTCGTGGGTCTGGTGCCACGAGTCGACGTGGGAGAAGAACGTCACGTCGTAGCGGGACTGGTCGAGCGTCGAGATGACGCGCCGCGCCTCCGAGAAGTCGCGCCGGACGAGACGCCGAGGATCGGGACTGCGAAGCCACCGGGGCATCCAGACCGTGGCCGGGAACTCCGGCGCCTCCGGTGCATCGATCACCGTCACGCCGTCCGGAGCCGGATCGCGGTGGCGGCCCGAGCCGTCGAGGCACAGGAAGTCGACCGGTCCCCGGAGCAACAGCCCCTCGATCATGTTGGCGAGGCGCAACTTGTAGCCGTCGACGGCCGGCCAAGGGTAGGCCTCGGCGATGCAGAGCGACCGGTGGTCCGTGGATGGCACCGGGTCAGGGTAGCGGCCGGTCGCCGCAGCTCAGGCGTTCACACCAGGTAGGTCGGGCGAGCGATCACTTCTTCGTGATGCGGGCCTGGATCGCAGCGAGCCGCTCGGCGAACGCCGGGCGGTTGAGCGACTCCACCTGCGGGTCGAGCTCGCGCTCGACCGCGTCGCCGTGCTCGGCAACGTTCGCCATGTCCGCGATCGTCTGCTTGATGACCGGCACCAGCTCGGGCGGCCCCGAAGCAGCGCGCGCCGCCATCGCGATCGACTCGGCGAGCAGGGTGTCGTCGTCGACGCACTTCCACACCAGCCCGACGCGCTCCGCCTCCGCTCCGTCGAGGATCTGCCCGAACAGCACCATGGCCGCCGTGGCCTGCGGGCCGACGATGCGCCGCATCATCCAGGTGTGGCCGCCGCCGGGGTGCAGGCCGAGATCCACGAAACGGGTGTCGAACCGGGCGGAGCGACCAGCGAGCCGCACGTCGCAGGCGAGCGCAAGGTTCATACCCGCTCCGACGGCGGCGCCGTTGACCGCGGCGATGGTCGGGAGCGACGATGACGCTACGCGGAGGAACCCGGCGTAGATCTGCTTGAGACCCTCGCGCTGTGACGCTCCCAGTTGGCTCAGGTCGGCGCCGGCGCAGAACGCTGGCGGATTGCCGGTGACGACGATCGCTCCGGTGCCGTCGTCGGCCTCGAGCTGCTCGACGGCCTCGACGAGTTCAGCGCAGAGCTCGAGGTTGAGGGCGTTGCGGCGCTTGGGGTCGTCGAGGGTGACGACGGCGACACGATCGTGGTGTTCGACGGAGATGAACGACATGGGAGTCAGTCTCCCAGGACTCGCTGTGTCCGGGACAGCTCAGTAGGCCCAGCCGGCCAGGATCTCGTCGCGGCGAACCGCCCACTCCTCGGAGGTGATCGCGTAACGGACGTGGTCTTCCCACACCCCGTTGATCTCAAGGTACCGCTCGGCCACACCCTCGTTGCGGAGCTCCAGCTTCTCGGCGACGCGGCGACTGGCCTGGTTGCGAGGGATGATCGAGATCTGGATGCGGTGCAACATCATCTGCTCGAACGCGAACCGGAGCACGAGCGCCACGGCCTCGGGCGTGTAGTTGTGTCCGGCGTGCCGCTCGTCGATCCAGTACCCGACGTACGCGCTCTGGAACGGGCCCCGGTGCACCGAGTTGATGTTGATCTCGCCGGCGAAGAACCCGTCGACGAACATGCCGAACCCGTACCCCGAACCCATCTGGATCTCGCGGGTCCGAGCACCGCACCGGGCGGCGAAGGCCTGCCGGTCACCCACCGTGTCGGGCGCCCCCTCGATGCGGGCCGGCTCCCACTTGGTGAGCCAGTCCTCACAGCGGAGGCGGACCTCACGCCACTGGTCGAAGTCGGCGGCGACCAACGGCCGGAGCACCAGCCGACGGCCGATGAGCGTCGCTCCGGCCACGTTCGCCGGTGCAACCCCGGGGACCTCCGCCTTCACCTGTGAGCGCCGGGACCACATATGTGCTCAGCCTACCGGGGTCTCCGGCCCGGTGACCCGGGGAAGGCCACCACCTGGGGGACTTGCCTGGCTGGCGATCAGACCGTCGAGGATGTCGCTCTCGGACACGAGGCACTCGGCAAAGCCGAACGTGCGCATGATCGACACGAGGATGCAGAGACCACCCACGATCACATCGGCGCGAGCCTCCTCGAGGCCGGGGTTGTGCTTACGGTCTTCGAGCGACTCGGTGGCCAAGGTGCGGAAGACGTCCTCGACCGCCTCCTTGGTCAGCACGAAGTGGTGCGTGGCGTTGCGGTCGTAGGCAGCGAGCCCCAATTCGACCGCAGCGACGTTGACGACCGTGCCCGCGAGACCGACCAGCCGAGCTGCTTCGAACGCCTGCGGCACGTCGACGCGAACGTCGTCCCAGTGCAACTGCAGCACCGAGAGGCACGACGAGAGTTCGTCGGCGCCCGGCGGGTCGGAGTGGAGGTAGCGCTCCGTCATCCGGACGCACCCGACGTCGATGGACGTTCCCGCCTGGAACTCGATGACGCGATCGGCGTTGGCGCGTCCGTAGGCGAACTCGGTGGAGCCACCGCCGATGTCGACCACGAGGAACGGACCGTCGAGCGGATCGAGATCGGCCGTCGCCCCGAGGAAGCTCAGCCGAGCCTCGTCCTCGCCACTCAGGAGTTCCGGCTCCACCCCGAGCACCTCGGTCGCCGGACCGAAGAAGTCGGCTCGGTTCGACGCGTCGCGCGCCGCCGACGTCGCAGTGGCCCGCACGCCGGCGAGCTCGTACCGGTCCATCACCTCCCGGTACTCGCGGAGCGCAGCGATGGTCGCCTCGATGCCGGCGGGATCGAGGCGACCGGTCCGGTCGACGCCTCGCCCGAGACGGGTGATCCGCATGAGCCGCTCGTCGGCGGTCGTGCCGTCGCTGATGAGGAGGCGGACGGAATTGGTGCCGATGTCGACGGCGGCGTAGCGGGTCACATGACCTCCCCGTGGTGGGATGATTCGTCGAGCCGCGCCTGTACCCAGGCCCCGACGGGGTCGTCGGTGCCGGCGAGGAACGCGGCGTAGTGGGTGTGCAGGCACTTCACGCCGACGCGGGTCCCCCCGACCCCGCCGGACGGACGCGGGCCGACGTGGTCGGTCGAGAGGAGCGAGTCGCGCTCGATCGACGCGCGCTCGTGCACGACCGCCAGCGCGTCGAGGCCGAGTTCGGCCTCGACCCCGTCGACGCCACCGGCGTTCTCGAGCGTGCCGATGGCGCGGCTGAGATCGGGATCGATGAGCCAGAAGCGGGTCGGCATAGGGGTCCCGTCGTCGAGCAGCGGCGGGTTGGCGATGACCGTGGGGCGACCGTCGCCGGTACGGGCAGCCACGGCGAACGGGGCACGCGGGCGGCGTCCGAGGCGTTCCTCGACGTACTGGCGATCGGCGTCGGAGCAGAGGTCGGCGGGCGTATCGATGTCGCGGGGATCACCGTCGACTTGGACGTCGAGGACCAGGTCGGGACGCGACGCGATGAGTTCACGCGCACCGGTATCGCCCTCGGTCGGCACGAGGCCCCACACCTCACGAGCGATGCGCACCGGCGGGCGACGACCGACATCGAAGCTCGCAACGGCGATCGGCGAGTCGGCTGCGGCGACGGCCGACCACACCGACGCATGGACCGCCGGCTGGTCACCGAGCCCGACGACCACGGCATCGTGGGCGTGTTCGGCCGCAACGGCGAGCGCCCGCTGGAGGCTGGTCGCCTGCCCGTCGGCCCAGCGCTCGTTGCGGATCACCGTGATCGGCGTCGTCGCCTCGGCGAGCGCGACCACCGGGGTGACGTCGACCGCGCCCCACACCACGATCACCTCGTCGAGGCCGGCCGACGCCGCCGACGCCAGCGCCGCCCCGAACACCGAACCGGTGCCCCACGGCGCCAACAACTTGTGGGTCGGGCCGTCGAAGCGCGTTCCGGCCCCGGCGGCCAACAGCACAGCGGCGATCGTCATCGGCGCCGACGGTACCATCGTCCTGCCCGGGAGAATCCCGGGCAGAGGGGCCGGAGGGCATCGTGGATCTCGGAATCGCAGGACGACGGGCGATCGTCGCCGCAGGCACCGCCGGCCTCGGCCTCGCGACCGCACAGGCGCTCGCCGACGAGGGCGTGCTCGTGGCGGTGTGCGGCCGGAACCCCGACCGGCTCGACGCCGCCGTCGCCGCACTCGGCCCCGACGCGGTCGGCATCGTCGCCGACCTCGCCGAACCCGACGGTGCCGTGTCGTTCGCCGAGCAGGCCGAGGATCGCCTCGGCGGCACGATCGACATCGTGGTCGCCAACGCCGGAGGCCCCCCGCCGGGCCTTCCCACCACCACCTCGCTCGACGACTATCGCGCCGCCCTCGAGCTCAACTCCCTGTCCACCATCGCACTGGTGCACGCCGTGATCGGCGCGATGCGTGACCAACGGTGGGGTCGGGTGCTCGCGATCACGTCCATCGGGGCGCGGCAGCCGATCGTCAACCTCGCGGCGTCGAGTGCGGCGCGGGCGGCCACGACGTCGTTCATCAAGAACCTGGCCACCGAGGTCGGGCGCGACAACGTCACCGCCAACACGATCCAACCGGGGCTCCATGCCACCGACCGGGTGAAGGCACTGCACGCCGGGGGCGGCGATCAGACTGCCGGCATCCCACTCGGTCGCATCGGCGACGCCGCCGACTTCGGGTCGGTCGCCGCGTTCTTGTGCAGCGAGCCGGCGAACTTCATCACCGGCGCCGCCATCATCGTCGACGGCGGCGCATCAGGCGGCCTGCAGTAACTCGACCAAAACGTTGCGAGGTGCACGCTCCAGCGTGCACCTCGCAACAGATTTCGGGGTCGTCTGGGCTAGTTCTTGAGCGTGGGCTCGAAGCCGGCCGGCAGGTTGATCGACTTGTCCTCGAGGTAGGCGGACAGGCCCTCGGGGCCGAGCTCGCGGCCGACGCCGGAGTTCTTGTAGCCGCCGAACGGGGCGCCCCACTCCATGGCGAACCCGTTGACCGTATAGGTGCCGGTGCGGACCCGGCGGGCGATGTCGACGCCGGCATCGACGTCGGTGGTCCACACCGAGCCGGACAGGCCGAAGTCGCTGTCGTTGGCGATCGCCACGGCGTCATCGACGTCGTCGTAGGGGATGACCGCAAGTACCGGGCCGAAGATCTCCTCCTGGGCGATGGTCATCGAGTTGTCGACGTCGACGAAGAGGGTCGGCTCGACGAACCAGCCGTCGAGCCCTTCGGGGCGGCCACCGCCGACGGTGATCCGGGCGCCCTCGGCGAGTCCCTTCGCGATGTAGCTCTCGACACGGTCGCGCTGGCGCTCGGCGATGAGCGGGCCGATGTCGGTGTCCATCTCGGCCGGATCGCCGGTCTTGAGGTTGCCCATCGCCTCGGTGAACGCGTCGACGACCTCGTCGTAGCGCGAGCGGGGGGCGAGGATGCGGGTCTGGGCGACACACGCCTGGCCGTTGTTCATGATGCCGTAGGGCAGGAGGGCGGGAACGGTCGCAGCGATGTCGACGTCGTCGAGCAGGATCGCGGCCGACTTGCCGCCCAGCTCGAGCGTGCAGCGGCGCAGACGCTCGCCGCACAGCGCACCGATCTTCTTGCCGGCCGCCGTCGACCCGGTAAAGGACACCTTGTCGACGCCGGGGGCGGTGACGAGATGCTCGCCCGCCTCACGACCTGCGGGCACGATGTTGACGACACCCGGGGGGAAACCGGCCTCGTCGATGAGCTTGGCGAGGTACATACCCGAGAGCGGCGACTCGGGAGCCGGCTTGAGCACGATCGTCGAGCCCGACGCGAGCGCCGGGGCGAGCTTGAGCATGATGATGAACAGCGGGACGTTCCACGGGATGATGCCGGCGCAGACGCCGACGCCTTCCTTGCGAACGAGCACCGGCCCGAGCATGCCCGGGCGCACCGACTCGAATTCGAACGTGCGGGTCAGGTTGACGTAGTAGTCGAGCACCATCGACGCAGCGCCGACCTGGCCGAAGTGGCTGAACAGGATCGGCGACCCGATCTCGGCGGTGATCAGCTCGGCGAGCTCGTTGGCGTTGGCGTTGATCAGGTCGAGGAGTCGCTGCATCGCGTCGGCGCGCTCGCCGGCGGACATCTGCGGCCACGGACCGTTGTCGAACGCGTCGCGGGCAGCAGCGATCGCCGCGTCCATGTCGGCCTCGAGCCCCTCGGGAGCGCTGGCGAGCAGCTGCCCCGAGGTCGGGCTGATGACCTCGAAGACGTTGGTCGATCTGGGTTGCACCCACTCGCCACCGATGTAGAGCTTGTCGTAGCTGGCGACATCAACCATGGAAACCCCCGGGGTGCGACCCGCCCCTCGGCGGTGTCGATCTGACGTCCCGTCAGATTACACGGCTCGTTCGCGTCAGGAGTCCGCGGCGGCGTCGGCGAGGGGCTGCTGCAGTTCGGTGAACGGCCACACCGCCGGCAAGTTGACGACCAGCGGGGGCGCGGGCGTCACGTTGTAGACCTCGTCGCGGGGATAGACCCAGCCGAAGCTCTCACGCGCCTCGTGCTCGATCAGCGACTTCGAACTCAACGTGTCGACCCGGGCCTCGAGCTGGTGGTTCTCCCGCTGCAGCTCGCTCAGCTGGTCCTGCGCCTGCGCGATGTCGTTGCGCTGGCCGAACCACAAGCGGCCGGGCATGACGAGCACGCCCAACACCACGAACAACGCGAAGACGAGCGCGATGCGGAGGAGTCGGGCGCGCCGGGTCACGAGGTTGCCGACCGGCCCCGGGCGAGGGCATCGATGCCGCGGAACGCAGCGTCCTCGCCGAGCAGCTCCTCGATGCGGAGCAGCTGGTTGTACTTGGCCACACGGTCCGAACGCGCCGGGGCACCGGTCTTGATCTGGCCGCAGTTGGTGGCGACCGCGAGATCGGCGATCGTCGTGTCCTCGGTCTCGCCGGACCGGTGCGACATCACAGCCGTGTAGGCGTTGCGGTGCGCCAGCTCGACGGACTGGAGCGTCTCGGTGAGCGTGCCGATCTGGTTGACCTTGACGAGGATCGAGTTGGCGACGCCAACCTCGATGCCACGCGACAGACGGGCGACGTTGGTCACGAACAAGTCGTCGCCGACGAGCTGCACCGAGCCGCCGATCTGCTTGGTCAGGAGCGACCAGCCCTCCCAGTCCTCCTCGTCCATGCCGTCCTCGATCGACACGATCGGGTACTTGGAGCACAGCTCGCCGAGGTAGCCCGCGAACTCGGCCGAATCGAGCGAACGACCCTCGCCGGCCAGCACGTACTTCCCGTCCTTGTAGAACTCGGAGCTGGCGGCGTCGAGCGCGATCGCGATCTGCTCACCGGGCGTGTAGCCGGCCTGCTCGATGGCCGAACAGAGGAGCTGCACCGCTTCCTCGTTGGAGCCGAGGTTGGGGGCGAAACCACCCTCGTCACCGATGGCGGTCGAGAGGCCCTTGTCGTGGAGGACCTTCTTGAGCACGTGGTAGGTCTCGATGCCCCAGCGCATCGCCTCGGAGAACGAGGCGGCGCCGACCGGCATGATCATGAACTCCTGCACGTCGACGTTGTTGTCGGCGTGCTCACCGCCGTTGAGGACGTTCATCATCGGCACCGGCAACACGTGGGCGTTGGCGCCACCGACGTAACGGAAGAGCGGGAGGCCGACCTCTTCGGCGGCAGCACGGGCGAGAGCGAGCGACACACCGAGGATGGCGTTGGCGCCGAGCCGGCTCTTGTTGGGTGTGCCGTCGAGGTCGACGAGGATTCGGTCGATCTGGCGCTGGTCGAGGGCGTCGAGGCCGACGATGTGCTCGGCGATCTCGTCGTTGACGTGGTCGACGGCGTTCGTGACGGCCTTGCCCAGGTAGTCGGACCCGCCGTCACGCAGCTCGGCGGCCTCGAACTGACCGGTGGACGCACCCGAGGGCACGGCGGCACGACCGGCGGCGCCGGTGGTGAGCACGACCTCGACCTCGACGGTCGGGTTGCCGCGCGAATCGATGATCTGCCGCCCGTGAATGTGTTCGATGATGCTCATGACTGCCCTCTGATGGTTCCGACGACGATAGTGCGGAGGACATCGCACCACAGTGACCCCCCGGCGACAAAATCTGCCCACTCAGGCCGGGGTGGACCGCAGCACGTCCTTGAGCTTGAGCCGCCGGCCGGTCCGCACGATGGCCCTGCCGTAGACCACCGCACCGAAGCGGGTTACGAGCGCGATCGCTGCGACCAGGAGCAGCGCGGACGCCGCCATCTCGGGAACGGTCGCGACTCCTTCGGCGATCCGGGCCGGCATGACCAGCGGCGACGTGAGCGGTACCAGGGCGAGGACGATCCCGAACGTCGTGTCGGCCGCACTCTGTGCGGCGATGAACGTGCCCACCAACAGGAAGGTGAGCGGTGCCACGACGACGCCGGCTTCCTCCTGGCGCTCGGCCAACGACCCGAGGGAGCCGGCGAGGGTCAGGAACAGCACCATCCCGAGCACGAACCAGATCGCGCCACCGGCGAGCGCACCGCCGATCCCGGGCGGGAGATCGCTGCCGACCGCCAGTGCGACAACGATCGGGATGCCACCGTCGGCGAAGGTGAGGAGCCCCGTGACGCTGATGCCGATGACCTTGCCGAACAGGAGCGGGCCGGGACGGACGATCGCGAGGAGGACCTCGCTGATCCGATTCGACTTCTCGATCGCCGTGCCGTTCGCCGCCTGCACCATCAGGGTCAGGAGGTGGATGTAGAGCACGAGCGTGATCGCGAAGGAAGCGCCCTTGCGATCGGCGGCGCCCCGGTCGATCTCTGTGACCGTGGGGGCGGGGCGGCTCAACAGGTCGGTGATCCGACCGGCGTCCACGCCCTCGGCCTCGAGATCCGCGGCGAACCCGATGGTCGACAACGCCTGACTCGCGGCACCCACCAGTTCCTGGTGCTCACCGGCCTTCACGATCAGCCGGGCACGATCACCCGTGACGATCGCCAGATCGGCCGAACCGTCCTCCACCCTCCGCTCCGCATCGGTGGCCGTCGTGACCAACGACGTGCGAACGGTCGCGTCGAGCCCGGCCAGCGAGGTCGTGAGCGCCTCGGCGAGTCCGGGACGATCGCCGACGACCGCGACGCGATAACGGGTTCCGTCGTCGTCGAGCAGGGTCGGCACCACGACCGCAGCGGTCGCTGCGAGCGCGAGGACGACCAGGACGATCCAGAAGCTCTTGCGGCGGGTGGTTTCGCGGATCTCCCGAGCGGCGACCAATCGGGTGGCCCCGACGGCGGTCATCGCAGCGCCCCCGCAGTGACGTCGCCGGCTGCGGCGAGGAACAGCTCGGCGAGGCTCGGCGCCTCGACCCCGAAGTCGGTGACCTCGTGGTGGGCCCGCACCGCGTCGAGCACCTCACCGGCTCGCACCCCCGGCACCAATCGGAGTCGTGAACCCGCAGCGCCGGCGGCGGTGACCTCGACGCCGAGCGGCGCCACCCACGAGTGTTCGACCTCGACGTCCACGCGCAGTGTCCGATCGGGACTGTCGGCCTTGAGTTGGCGCACGTCACCCCTGAGGACGACCTTCCCACGGTGCATCATCGTCACCGTCTCGCAGAGCTCCTCGACGAGATCGAGTTGGTGGCTGGAGAACAGGAGGTGACGCCCGGCCGCGGCGTGATCGGTGATCACGTCGGAGAGGAACTGCACGGCCACCGGATCGAGCCCGGCAAACGGTTCGTCGAGGACGAGCACGTCGGGTTCGTGGACCATCGCGGCAGCCAGCTGTACCCGCTGCGCCATCCCTCCCGAGAGTGCCTCGACCTTGTCGTCGCTCCGATCGGCGAGCCCCAGTCGTTCGAGCAGATCGACCGCTCGGCGACGTGCCGTCGAACGGTCGATGCCGTGCAATCGCGCAATCCACACGAGTTGATCCAGCACCCGCATGTCACGGTAGAGGCCGCGCTCCTGCGGCATGTACCCCCACGACCGGCGGGCGTCCTCGTCAGCGGGTCGGCCGTCGAAACGCACACTCCCCGTGTCGGGAGTGAGGACGCCGAACAGGATCCGCATGAGCGTGGTCTTCCCGGCACCGTTCGGCCCGACGAGACCGATCACCTTGCCCGCCGGCACCTCCAGGTCGATCCCGTCGAGCACGATCTTGTCGCCGTACCTCCACCGCACGTCCTCCACCTGCAACATCTGCTCGGTCCCTCTCGTCTCGGTCCTCTCACCCTGCCCGATCGCCGGGCCCCGCAGACGTCGGTCGCTCCGCTCGGGCATCTGCCATCTGCGAGGATTCCGCGATGGAAGCGAACCACGATCCGTCGGTCTCCGGTGACGTCGGCGATGCCCAGGGCTTCGACATGACCTGGGCCGGCCAGCTCTCGTTCGGGAGGCTGCCGGCCACCCGGGACCTCACCGGCGTCGACATCGCCGTCGTCGGCATCCCCTACGACAACGCCGTCACGAACCGACCGGGGGCACGGTTCGGGCCGCGGGCCATCCGTGAGCAGACGACGCTCAGCGCCGAGTTTCCCGAGGGCCTCTGGCCGTGGGACCACAGCGTCTTCGACCGCCACAAGGTCATCGACTACTTCGACATCGGCTACCGCCCCGGGGTGCCCGAGGAGATGGCGACCAACGTCGTCGACCACGTCGGGCGCATCATCGACGCCGGGGCATCGGTCCTCGGCCTCGGCGGGGACCATTTCGTGGCCTATCCCCTGCTCCTCGCGACCGCCGAACGTCACGGCCAGCTGTCACTCATCCACTTCGACGCGCACTCCGACACGTGGGACGCCGGAGACGAGCTGAACCACGGCACGATGTTCCTGCGAGCCGCCCGCGACGGCATCCTCGACCCGGCGACGTCGGTGCAGACGGGCATGCGCACACCCAACGTGTCGCACGGCTTCAACGTGATCCACGCCGACCGCCTGTTCGACATCGGAGTGGCGGCCACGATCGCCGAGATCCGCGAGATCGTCGGCGACCGGCCCGCGTACCTCACGTTCGACATCGACTTCCTCGATCCGGCCTACGCCCCCGGCACCGGCACGCCGGTCATCGGCGGTCCGACCACCTGGCAGGCCCGCCAACTGTTGTTCGGCCTCGCGGGTCTGAACATCGTCGGCGCCGACCTCGTCGAGGTCTCCCCGATCTACGACCCGAGCGGTCAGATCACGGCGCTGGCCGGCGCCACGATCGCCCACGACGAGCTCTATCTCCTGGGCCTCGCCCGCGATCGCCGCGCCGGAATCAGTCGCTGAC
>CALMLJ010000459.1 GCA_937868025.1 uncultured Acidimicrobiaceae bacterium | reverse complement strand
CGAGGTACCAGGCGAGCGTCGCCTCGATGTCACGGCACTTCAGCACGATGTGGTCCATCGCCGTCACCCGCAGCTCGGTTGTCATCGTCGACCTCCTCGTCCTGGTCGGGCCAGCCTGCCAGAGCGACCGACAGTTGGGCATCTGCTCCTCGGGACGAGCCATCGGGACGGAAAACCGACCCCGGAGATAGCTAGGGTCGCCGCATGTTGTTCCGGAAGGCGCAGTGGGAGGGCCTCGCCGACGGAACGATCACGGTGGCGTTCCGCTATCAGAAGAAGCCGACGGTCAAGGCGGGTGGCACGCTGCAGTCGAAGGCCGGGTTGTTGGGCATCGACTCGGTCACGGCGATCACCCCGTCCGCGATCGACCCGGACTCCGCTCGCCGCGCCGGCTACCCGTCCGCCGCAGCGGCGGTGCGCGACCTCGGTCCACGGCCGGCGGACAAGCAGCTCTACCGGGTCGAGTTCCACCTGATCGGTGAGGACCCCCGCGTGGCGCTGCGTGCGAGCCACGACCTCGGTGAGGAGGAGCTGGCGAGCGTACTGGCACGCCTCGCTCGTCTCGACCGCGCCGCCCCCACCCCGTGGACCCGGACGGTGCTCCAGCTGATCGCCGACCACCCCGGCGTCGTGTCCACCGAGCTGGCACCGCAGGTCGGCATGGAACGGGCACCGTTCAAGCTCAACGTCCGCAAGCTCAAGTCGTCGGGGCTGACCGAGAGCCTGGAGGTGGGGTACCGCATCTCGCCTCGTGGACTCGCCGTGCTGAGGGCCCTCGATGCGTAGGCGCCGCCAGCTCGCGGTCGGCCTCGTCGCCGGTCTCGTCCTCGCGCTGTCGGTGGGGTGCACCGACGATGCCACCTCCGGCGACGCGTCGCCGTCCTCGACGAGCGCTCCCGACACGTCGGCGGCGACGTCCACCACCTCGACCACGTCGGTCGGCCGGCCGGAGTTCGACGAGTTCACGGGAACGGTCGACGAGTTCTACGTCGTTCCCGACCCACTTCCGGCGGGGGAGCCGGGCGAGCTCATCCGCATCCAGGACGTCGACGACGCCGGCGCCGACGGCGGCGAACGCTCGGTCCGGATCATGTACCACTCCGTCGACGCCGTCGGCCGTGACCGCGCCGCGACGGGCACGGTGACGCTGCCCGCCGACACGGGCGACGAGGCCGGCGGCCTGCCGGTCGTCACCGTGGCCCCCGGAACCGTCGGGCTCGCGTCCAAGTGCGCGCTCAGCCGCACCGGCGCTCCGGTCCTCGACGTCGGCGTTCCCGCCGTCCGCGCCATGACCGACTACATCGGCATGGGTCCCGAGGGCGAGACCATGCCCTACCTGTCACGGGAGAGCGAAGGCCACAGCGTCCTCGACGCCGCCCGCGCCGCCCGGCAGCTCGCCGGCGACACGTCGCCCGAGATCGCGATCGTCGGCCATTCCCAGGGCGGCCACGGTGCGCAGTCGGCACACGAGCTCGCTGCCTCGTACGCCCCCGAGCTCGACGTCGTCGGTACCGTGTCGTTGGCCCCGGCCGCGATGTTCGAGCGCACCTACGGCGGCGTCGACGACATCGTGTCGAGGATCGTCACGTCGATGAGCCTCTACGGCCTCGCCACCGAGCACGACGACCTCCGGTTCGGCGACTACGTCAGTGCAGAGAGCGCTGAGGCCGGTCAGGTCATGGCGACCGACTGCGTCGACACCGTCATCGCGACGCTCGTACCGTTCGCTGCCCGGCCCGACTACTGGACGGCCGACCCGACGATCACCGAGCCCGCCGCGACCGTGTTGAAGGACAACGACGTCGGCAACGTCGCCGCCGACGCTCCACTGCTACTGATCGGTGGCACGGCGGACGAGCGGGTCGCCCCACAACGGGTGCAGGACCTGTTCCGCCGGTTGTGCACCACTGGCCAACCCACGCAGCTGATCATGCTCGACGGAGCCGACCACGGCACCGAGGTCCCGAGAGCCTTGCCACAGATCGGTCGATGGTTGACCGACCGATTCGCCGGCGTGGCGGCGAACGACGACTGCTCCTGACACGCCGGTCTCCGTCGACCGCCGTACCGGCCCTCGACATCGGTCGTAGGGTGGCTCATGGCTACCAAACAGATCCCGTCGGGAAATTCCAAGAAGGTCGGCAAGACGCTGAAGGAGAAGCGGGCGGCGAAGCACGAGAAGCAGGACGCCAAGACGGCGGCCCGCAAGGCGTCGGGCACATAGCCCGCTCGCCTCAGTCGCTCCCGGTCGGTCGTTCCTCGGCGAGGTCGGTCGCGTAGCCCTGTTCGAGCATCTTGCGCAGCTGCGGTGGCTCCATTTCGAGCCCGAGCCGCTCGTTGTAGGTGGCGCAGAAGTCGGGGGCGACGCCGGGCGCCGCCCATGAGTCGGGCTGCCACATTCCACTTCGCCGGAACGCCTTGGCGCAGTGGTGAAACACCTCGATCACCTCGATGCCGATGGCCGCCTTCGGTCGTCGGAGGTCGGCGTCCCACACCGACAGGAGATCAGGATCGACGGTGACGCAGGCCCGTCCGTTGACGCGAACCGTTTCGTCCTCTCCCGGCACCAGGAACAACAGGCCGATCGACGGCATGTCGATCACGTTGCTCAGCGAATCGAGGAGGTTGTTGCCCGATAGGTCGGGGAGCAACAGGTGTCGGTCGTCGACCACGCGGACGAACCCCGGCGGCCCGCCCCGGGGCGACACGTCGGTGTTGCCGAGGGCGTCGGTCGTGGCGACCAGGCAGAACGGCGAGAGCTCGACGAACTCCCGGAACTGGCCGTCCAGCGTCCCGAACTTCTTCCGACGAACGAGGTCGCTGGGCTCTCGATAGTGGGCTCGCAACTCGTCGTGGGTCGCGATCCGACGTCCGAAGATCTCCATCGGGCCAGGGTAGGGCGGTCAGATCGAGCGAAGCGGGAGCCGCCGTGTTGGTGGTTCAGGGCAGCTTGTACCCGAAGGTGGCGGCGGCCGCCGCGACGATCGGCCAGACGGCGTCGACGTCAGCGGGCGACAGATTGTCCCGCCACCGGTCGACGCGCCGGTCGTGGTCGGGCCGGGAGTGACGGCGGGACGTGACCGCTTCGACGAACCGATCGTTGTTCGTGTCCTGCACGCGGTCGGCCCATGCAACGAGCTCCGGCGCGGTTGTGTCGCCGCCGACGAGTCGGCAGGTGGTCACGGCGCACGCGACGGGGTCGCGGATCATGTCCTCGAATCGGCTGACCACGGCTTCACCCCGTACCAGCGCGTACCCGGCCCCGTTGATCGTTGCCCAGTGGTGGGCGCATCGCTCGACGAGCGGGCGGTCGATCCAGTCCTGCCAGTCGGGCGGGCGGGGATGATGGGCCCACTCCTGCGCGATCCCGACCCGAAGCGAGCAGATCGCGTCGAACGGGTGGCGGACCTGCCAGAAGATCGTCGGGTCCGGCACCACGGACCGCAGGTCGTCGAGAGAAACCGACGCTCCCGTCGGGGGCGATGAGCCAACGGCGGTGCGAGGGACCTTGACCGCGATCGGGCCCGAGGCGGGGCACGGCACGTCGGCGAGGAACGGCTCGGAGTAGTAGCTGTAGCCCGGAATGGCCTCGAACAGTTCGCCGAAGATCGACGTGCCGCTCCGACCGCAACCGAGGATGACGACGTTGGCCGGAGCGGGTCGGTGCGGGGTGATCACGCGCGCCGCCCCGTGCGTCCGACTGGTGCAGTTGCGATCACACCGAGGTGTCGCGCAGCGGAGTTCGCGGCGCGGGCCCCGCTGAGGTGGCGCAGGGTCACGAGCCCGGAGAGCTGGGCCAGCGCGGCGGATGCCTCCGGCCGCGCCGACGTCGGCGCCGAGGGCACGATCTGCCCGACGAGCCGGTCGACCCAACCGGCGACGAGGCTCGGCGCAAGGTCGGCGTAGGGCTGGTGGCCGGCGGCGGCGAGGCCGGACAACTCGAGGAGCGCGGCCGTCAGCGGGTCGGCAGCCGTCGATGCGAGCACCGGCCACACTCGCTGCAACAACGCCTCGACCGGCAGCGGTTCGTGACCGACGGCATCGCCGACCAGCGCTCGCAGCCGGATGTCGAGGGCGAGCACAACATCAGTGACGAGGTTGCGTTTCGAGGGGAAGTAGTAGACGACGGTTCGGTCGTTGATCCCGAGGATTTCGGCGACTCCGCCGAAGGTGAGTGTGCTCAGGCCGTCGCTCAGCGCCAGCTCGACCGCCGCATCCAACAGGTCCTGACGTTGGTGCCGGTAGCCCACGAGCACCGATCGTAGCGACCACTACGGTCTGGTCGGCGCCTCAGCGGCGCCGGAGCTGCACCAGTCCGCACCCGTGCGGGGCCACTTCGCCGACGTCGACATGGCCCGGGCCGGAGGACACAGCGCGACCGGTCCAGTGCTCGCGGAGCTCGCCCGACACCCAGGTGTCGTCGATGCCGGCCGCAGCGAGGTCGACGCGGCCGGAGCACGGCCCGTCGCCGAGGTTCACGACGGCGACGTCCACACGATCGGCGTGCCGTGCCACGAGCACCCGCGGCAACGCCCGATCGAAGAGGTCGACCACCGTGACGTCACCGCCCGTGAGGGCCAGGGTGCGCGCCACGAGGTCCTGGCGCTCCGGCGGCAGGAGGTCGAGTCGGTCCGACACGACGACCATGCCGTCGGTCAGGCCGAACACCGTGCACATCGTGTGCACCTCGGCCTCGGTCAGCTTCGTGTCGGTATCGCGCACCATCAGACAGTCGGGATCGTTGAGGAACCACACCCCATCGAACGCCGATCGGGTCATCGTGTTGAGCAGTGCGTTCGCCGTCGACAGCGCGTGGCGGTTCCGGCCGACGGTCCTTGCCAGCGTCGTCGTCCAGCTCGGGGTCACGTCGGCGCCGATCCGCATGGCGTCGACCACTCCCACGGCCGGCCCGAGGGGAGAACCGCAACCGAGCACGAACGCGTCGTCGCCTGCTCCGGCGCGCACGGCGTCGAGCCCGCGGCGCAGGGCCTGGGCCCGAGTCGCGGTCGGGTCGTGACGCACGCCGGGGTGCGACGCCGCGAAGAGGAAGTCGATCTTCTGGATCGCGTAGCCCCAGTCGCGGCTGATCACGCGGGCCACCTCGGTGATGTGGGCAAGGGCATCGGGGTGGGTGGTGTCGAGCACCCACATCGGGTGGAGGCCCCACCCGGGGTTGAAGAGCCCGAGCACCGGCTTGCCGCGCCGGTTACGGACCAACCACTCGGGGTGTTCGGCCGCGATCCGTGATCGGGACGACACGATGAAGGGCGCCCACCAGATCCCGGCGTCGAAGCCCGCGGCACCGATGTCCGCGGCGACGGCCGCCATCCCCCGGGGGAACTTGTCGTTCGTCGACAGCCAATCGCCGATCGCCGTCTGGTGCCCGTCGTCCACCATCACGTACTCGCAGCCGAAGCGAGGCCCGCTGCGGCCATCGGACTCGAGCACCCGGAGATTGGCCAGCACGTCGGCCTCGGTCACCTTGGTGAAGTAGTAGTACCAGGAGCACCATCCGGTCGGATGGGGACGGTCCACGCCACGGGCGCCGGCCGCGGCACCAGCGGCGGCGATCAGCGAACGAAGTGCGGTATTGCCGTCGGCGGCTATCACGATTCGGACCTCGTACCAGGGTGTCGCCGCCCCTGCGGCGAGGACCGTGTCGTCGAGATCGACCCACACGTCGAACCCCCGGACCCGGCCACCGGGAGCGTCGATCTCGACGAAACCGAATGCGTCCGAGAGCGTCGTGAACCCGGCGCCGAGGGCACCGCTCCCGTCGCCGGCGATGACCGACAACGAATCGGAGCGGACGTGGCCCCGATGGCGGGCGGCGCGGTGCCGGCCGTCGGTGACCCCCAGGCGACCGAACCGGGTCGGAACGTCGCGGTCGTGTTCGCCGACGCCGATCGTCCAGGTCCCCGCCCAGGACTGGTAGCTGTGCCGGTAGATCCGCCAGTCGGCGCGGGCGCCGCTGAGCCCGAAGTGCTCGGTCGCGATGACCGAACTGCGGTGGAGCGTGACGTCGGTGCCGCTGTGGTTGACGATCCGCGCCCCGACCGCCATTCCGTCGGGCGTGGGATTCGCCGTGAGCTCGACGGTCACACCGGTGTCGCCCACCCGGGCGAGCCATCCGTGGGTGGCGTCGACGAGCGATGTCGCACGCCAGTCATGACGGTTGCCACCGACGGTCATCGAGAGGGTCGGCAGTGCCGGACCGAGGTGGACGCCGAGGACGGCATCGGCGACGACGACCCCGCCGGAGGTGATCTGGCTCTGCACGGCGCCAGTATGGTCGGCGAGATGCGCACCATCCGACGATCGGGCCCCCGCCGGTGGTTCGTCCCGTCCGCAGCGACAGCGGTGCTCCTGCTGGTGGCGCTCACCGCCTGTGGTTCGGGGGAACGATCCGCAGCGTCGGGCCGCGGTGACCCGGCAGGGACGGCGCCCGCACCGGCCGAGTCGGGTCGACCTTCGTCGACCGTCGACACCGACACGCCGACCGTCGCCCCCGGTCCAGCGGTGCCATCCCGAGGGTGCGCCGCCGGTCCGACCGCTGCGGTCCAGCTCGAACGGCGAACCGTGCCGGTCGCCGAGCTGTCCCGTTGGTACCTCCTCACGGTCCCCGAGGCGAGCGACCCGCAGGTGCCGTTCCCACTCGTGCTCGACTTCCACGGCCTCACCGAAGGCGCGGACGTGCACGCGCAGCTGACCGGCATGGGGCCGTACGGTGCGTCCCACGGCTTCGTCGCGGTCATTCCGCAGGGCAGCGGAGATCTCGCCCGGTGGGCCGCCGGCCCCGGCGGATCGGCGGGCGAGCCCAACATCGACGTCGACTTCGTCACCGCGATGCTCGACCAGGTCGAGGATTCCGTCTGCATCGATACCTCCCGCGTGTACGCGACCGGCATGTCCAACGGCGCCATGCTCACGTCGATGCTGGCGTGCCGGCTGGCCGGCCGTCTCGCTGCCGTCGCACCGATCTCGGGCGCAACGACGTTCGACTCGTGCGAGCCGGTGGCCACCGTGCCGATGATGACCATTCACGGCACGGCCGACCCGATCCTCCTGTTCAACGGCGGTGTCGGTGATCTCGTGAAGGCCCTCTCCGGCTCCCTCGCGGACGTCGGGTCGGCCCCATCGTCGGGGCCGTCCACCACCACGCCGGCACCGACAACGACCGCTGCGGTCGATCTCGACGGCCCCGGCTATCCCGCCAACGTTGCCGCGTGGGCGCAGCGCAACGGGTGCGGCCCGACCCCGTCGGACGAGGCCGTCTCTGCCACCGTCACGCGTCGCACCTACGACTGTCCCGCCGGGGCCGACGTCGAGATGTACGTCGTCGAGGGCGGCGGCCATGCCTGGCCCGGCAGCGAACTCAGCCGGGCGCTCGAAGGCCTCGTCGGCACGACCACCTTCGACATCGACGCGACCGACCTCGTTTGGGCGTTCTTCCAGCGGTTCCGGCGGGGCTGAGCCGGCTCGGGATCAGGCCACGGTGGCGCGGACCCGAGCCATCGCTGCGGGCAGGTCTCGGACCGACCGCTCGACCGCGCCGCGGGCCTTGCAGAACACGAACCGGCAGTCGATGACGGGGATGCCGGTGACCGCTTCGAGCGCGACGGCGTAGGACGCCCCCTGGAGTTCGTAGCGGGCGAGGGCGGCATCGATCGCGGCGTCGGACGCCGCAGCGTCCGTCTTGTAGTCGACGACGATCAGCCCATCGGGAGTCTCGATGAGCAGATCGACGAATCCTTCGATCACCCGCGCCCCGACCGGGGCAGCGACGTACAGCTCCTTGTGGTGTGTCGACGCCGCGGCCTCGCGCACGGTCGTGGAGTCGAGCGCGGAACGCACCAGTGCGGTGACGGTACGCACCTCTTCGGGGATGGCCTCCACGTCGCACTGGCGGCGCGCCTGCAGCTCGATGTCGTGGGGGTCGGCGAGATCGAGCACTTGCAACGTCGCGTGGACGGCCCGACCGATCGCGGTGCCGGCGCGCCCGCGGCGACGGGTGGGCACTGCACCCACGGCGTCATCGGCGGTCGGCGGCTCGGTGACGGGGTCGTCGTCGGCCCACGCCGGGTCGGCCGGATCGTCGACGGGCCGTGCCGCAGTGGTGGTGCCGGTGGCCGCAGGGTCAACCGGTGGCGCGAGGGCGCTGGTCGCGACGGCGGTCGCCGAGACGAACCGTGCCCGGCGTTGCGGCGCCAGCAACGCCTCGCGCTCGGCGATCCAGGCGTCGCGATCGGGGTCGCCGGCCGCCGGGGGTGACGGCGTGAGCGGGGCCGCCGGGACGACCGCCTCGGGCGTGGCCGGGACTCCGCCGACGCCCGGGAACATCTCCACCTCCCGCCACGACCCCTGGTCGGGTGCTTCGGGACGGACGAGGTCGGGACGGTCGTGGAAGAACGTCCACACCCGTCGTGCGTACGTGTCGACCGGCTTCTCGGACACCTTGTGGTGGCACGACACCACGAGGTGGTCTCGCGCCCGGGTGGTCGCGACGTAGAGGAGACGGAGCTTCTCGTAGGCGTCCATCTCGACCTCGATGTCGGCGCGCGGTTCGTGGTTGGCGGTCGCGGCCTTGGCGTTCAGACGAACCTCGGGCGGGCCGTCGTCGCCCCAGACGACGCTGACGCCTCGGCGGTCGTTGCCCGGTTGGGTGGTCATGCCCGACAGGATGGTGATGGGGAACTCGAGCCCCTTCGACCCGTGGATCGTGAGGATCCGCACAGCGTCGTCGTCGGTCTCCGGTAGCAGCGGCTCGTGCACCCGCGCACCGTCGGCCCCCTGGAGCGCCGCCCACTCGACGAAGGCTCGAAGCCCACCGCCGCCGGCCTCCTCGAACGTGCGCGCCTGATCGACGAGGAACCGCAGGCGCCGCCAGACCTCGCGGGGACGAGGATCGCCGAAGGCCAGGAGATCGGCCTGGCGCTCGCGAACGATGCGGTCGACGAGTGTCGCCGGCGTGAGCCACCACCGATCGACCCAGAGCGACCGCAGATGGGCGAGCGCCAGGCGCACCGGATGATCGGCCGCAACGCTTTCGGGCGGTTTCACGCGGAGGTTCCACCGCCCGCCGGCGTCGTGGAACGTGAAGAGATCGACGTCGGAGCACGCGTACAGCGGCGAGCGGAGCGCTGCGACCAGGCTGAGCTCGTCACTGGGGTCGTCGACCGCTCGGACCGCGGCGAGCACGTCGGCGACGTCCTGGGAGTCGTACACCAGCGTGCCGGTGGCGAGGCGATACGGGATGGCCGAGGCCTCGAGGGCGGCGCGGAGGAAGGGGAGTGAGGTGCGCGTGGGCACGAGGATCGTGACGTCGGCCAACGTGGCGGGCCGCCACTCGGCCGAATGCTCGTCGTGCACGGGCCACCGCTCGGGATGGTGTTGGACGTCGCGCACGGTTCGGGCGACGTCGGCGGCCTCGGCCTCACGGAGCTCGGCGGCGCGGACCTTGGGATTGGGGTGCGGACCGCCGAGGAGCAGAGGACGGTGATCGTTGCCGGCCTCCGGACGGCGGAACGGCACGAGGGGCTCGTAGCGTGGCTGGGCGCCGGGGACCTCCTCGGGCATCGCATCCTCGAACAGCGCGTTGACCCACTCGACGACCGGCGCCACGGTCCGGAAGTTGGTCGTGAGCTTCACCGACGCGCCGTCGATCCCGAAGCGGTCGCGCGCCCGGAGGAACAGGTCGATGTCGGCGCGGCGGAACCGGTAGATCGACTGCTTGGGATCGCCGACGAAGAACAGGCGCCCTTCGGCGACCCGGAGGTCGGACCAGTGGGCCGGCGCTGCGGCCGGCGGCTCGAACCCCGGCCCGGGGTCGCCATCGCCCGCGTCGATCGAGCTGGCGATGAGCATGGCCAGCTCGATCTGGATCGGGTCGGTGTCCTGGAACTCGTCGAGGAGCAGGTGGGTGTAGCGCTCGTGCAGGGTCGTCCGAGCGGTCGGGCTGGTGCGCAGCAGCTCGCGGGCCAGCACCAGCAGGTCGTGGAACTCGAGGCCGCCCTCGTCGCGCCGGGCCGCGGCGGCGGCCAGCACCTCACGGGCGGCGAGTGTGAGGAGACGTTGGAGCACCTCGTCGGCCGCAGCGTCGCGAACCGCGGCCGCCGCCTCGTTGGCCTCGTCGATCAGGGCCTTGCAGGAGGCGACGTCGCCGCCCCATGCAGCCTTGGTGCCGCCGCGACCCTTGCTCCACTTCGCCCCCGAGAGGGCCTGGAGCTTGCGTTCGTCGTCGGCGATGCCGACGATCGCCGACATCTCCGGGATGACCTCGGTGACGAGGTGCACGAAGAACTTGTCGTCGGGATCGGTGCACGCGGATGGCAGTGCCATCACCGCCTCGGCCGCGCGGTCGAACGGTTCGGTGACGGCCGGACCGAGCGGAGGGTGGTCGACGGCGGCGAGCTCGCCGATGCGGTCCCAGTTCTGTGCGAGCTCCGCAGCGACGTCCTTCAGGGTGGCGTGGCCCTGGTAGCGCGGCTCGAGAGGAACCCCCACCATGGCGGCCCGCACCAGCACGGCCTCGTTCGCGGGGTCGTCGTAGAGGCCGTCGACGAAGCGCTCCCACCGCTCTTCGTGTGCCAACTGCGACGACACCTCGTCGAGCACCCGCACCCTCGGGGGAAGGTGCGCCTCGGTCGAGAACTCGCCCAGCAGGCGACTCGCGAACCCGTGGAGCGTGGAGATGGCGGCGAGGTCGGCCTCGGCGATCGCGACTCGACACCGTTCGCGTTCGGCCGGGTCGGTGGAGGCCTCGGCCCGGCGTTCGAACTGCACCCGGATGCGGCTCTGCAGCTCGGCCGCCGCGGCCTCGGTGAACGTGATGGCGGCGATCTCGGCGAGTCGGACACCGCGGTCGACGACGAGGTTGGCGATCCGTTCGACCAGCTGTGACGTCTTGCCACTGCCGGCCCCGGCCTCGACGAACAACGTGCGTCCGAGACCGCTGCGGCTGATGAGCTCCCGAGCCGGGGCGTCGACGATCTCGATCTCGGGGCTCATGGGGCCTCCGGCAACAGTCGCTCACGGATGCGCAGCTCGGGCGCGCCGACCTTGGCCTCGGCGTGTTCGCCCCGGTCGCGCGAGCACACGCGGTCGAACTCGCAGTAGGTGCAGTTTTCGTGGGTGTTGCGGAAGTTGTTCCACTCGCCGGGCACGGCCGGGAAGACGCCGGCGTCGATGCCGTCGACGATCGTGGTCACGACGTCGATCAGGCGCTGGCGCCGTTCCGGCGTCCACCGGTACCCGAATCGTGCGAAGGCGACGTCGCCGTTGATCATCCAGTAGTGGGCATCGGCCTCGGTGGCGTCGAGTTGTTGCAGGGCCGCTTCGGCGTAGATGCCGAGCTGGAGCAGGGTGCCGCCCCGCACCGGGTCGTCGCCGTCGGCGCCCAGACCCTTGTACTGGGCTCCCTTGCCGGTCTTGTAGTCGCTCACGAGCACCCGCCCCGTGTCGGATCGGTCGATGCGATCGGCCATGCCGCGGAACGCCAGGCTGCGGCCGTTGGCGAGGCGGATGGTCGCCGGCTCGTTGCCCTTCAGCCCGAACGGATACTCGACGCGATCGGGCCGCGAGCCGGTGGCGGCGCGGTGGGTGTCGTCGGCGACGAGAAAGGCATCGAGCGTGTCGAGCAGATCGGCCCGGGTGAGCGCCCAGTGCACCGGACGGCCGGTGCGGCCGCGGCGCTCGTACTCGTCGAACACCCCCGCCGCGATCTCACGGAGGCGTTCGCGGTGGTGCGGCAACCAGCGCTCGTCGGGAGCAGGTGGCCCGTGTTCGATGACCTCGGTGAGGAACCGCTCGAGCACCTCGTGGACACCCGAGCCGCGATCGAGCGGGCCGAGGTCGAGCACCCGTTCGGGCTCGTCCCGTTCGCTGAGCCCGAGCTGGTAGCCGAGGAAGTAGCGGTAGCCACACGACGCCCACGCCTGCAGCCGGCTGGGCGACCAGGGATCGGCGCCCGGAGAGCGCACGCGCTGGTGCGCGAGGTTGCCGTCCCACTCGGTGAACCGGTCGGACCGCCGCAGGATCTGCGCCCACACACCGCGGTGCACGTTGGCCATGGTGGGGTGATCGGTCACGTCGACGCCCTGCGCCGAGAGCCGACTCATGGCGGCCAGGTCTCGATCGGCGAGCGAGGCGTGGACCGGTGCCGTCACGACACCGGTGGCGTGGGACGGCACAACGGTCACGACCGACGGCGGGAGACGGTCGAACTCGGTGCTGTGCACGACGGTGCCGGCCAGCGCGGAGGCGGTGTCGAGGAGCCATCGTGAGGGGAGCGAACGTCGGCTGCCGCGCAGATCGCCCCGGGCGATGGTGAGGACCCGGCGCTCGGCCGGCGCCGTGGCGAGGGCAACGAGGAACTGGCGGTGCTGGTCGTCGATGCGGGCCGCCCGCAGCTCGAGCTCGCCGTCGGTGAGGACGCGGGCAGCGTCGGGGAGCAGCGCGTCGTCGCGGCGGGCCGCGGGGCACAGCCCTTCGGTGCAGCCCACGAGGAACACGGCGTCGAGGTCGAGACCGGCGGCTGAGGCGAGCGGTCCGTACAGCACCCCGTCGCCGAAGCGGCCGACCCGGCCCTGGGTGACGTCGAGCTCGGCGGCCAGCGCCCGGGCGAAGACGGCGGCGGTGGGCCGCGGTTCGAGGTGGTCGAGCGCGCCGAGACGACTGAGCGCGTCCTCGACCCGTTCGAAGGCAGCCCGTTCGGACTCTGGCCACTGGCCGTGTTGCCGATCGTCCCCGAGCAGCTGTGAGAGGAGGGCGAGGCCGGCGCTGGACTTGGCGGCCCACCCCGTCGCCGTCTCGACGGCTGTGACGGCGTCGGCGAGGTGCTCGACGAACGACGCGAGCGCTCGTGTCTCGTCGATGGCAGCGGCCGTGTGCTCGATGTTGACGGTGGAGCCCGGGAGCGGCTGGTCGAGGTGGCGCTGGAGGGAGGAGCGGTGGACCTCGAGGCGCCGACGCCAGTCGCCGAGGTCGTGGACGACACCGGCCTCGCGTGAGATCGTCTCCCACGCCGCGGGCCGGGCCAGCTCGCCGTCGTGGCGCACGGGCGCGCCGCTCACCAGCGCCATGACCCGGTCGCGGCGCCAACGCTGGGCGGGGAGCGCGAGGGCGGCGAGCAGTGTGCGGCCGGCCGCCGTGTCGCGCACGGTGAGTGTGGACGGGCCGTTCGACGGGATGCCGGCCGCCGCGAGCTGCTGGCGAAGGATGCCGACGTACGGAGTTGGTGTGGGATGGAACACGCCGATGCGGTCGAGCGGCATCCCCGCCTCGGCCAGCGTCACGATCTCGCGGACGACCGCCCGGACCTCCTCGTCGGCGTCGGTGACCGAGATGATGCGCGACGCGGTCGGCGTCTCGACAACAGGACGAGGGTCGGGGATCGAGAGCCCGGCGCGAACGCAGGTGCGCCACACGGCGGCGTCGGCACCGAGGTCGCCCGTGACGCCGACCACCACCGTGGCATCGGCGGTGTGGAGAACGGCGCGGAGGAACTCGGCGATCGGCGCCGTGGTGGGCGCCGGGAGGTACCAGATCAGGTGTCCGAAGGGTGCAAGCGCGGCCTCGAGGTCGTGACGGGACGCGGCGGCGTGCGCCATGTCGGCCTCGTCGTGGAACTCGGCCAGCCGGGCCGCGATCGATCGTTGGAAGCCGGCGGCGATCCGCGCCGCGCGTCCGCCTTCGGACTCGAGACGTTGCAGCGACGGCTCCGAGACGTTGCTGAGCTCGGCGTACAACGCGGCGAGCGCCGTCTCGGTCGCAATGTGATCGCGCACCCGGGCGAAGGGGCCCGGGTCGTCGCGCAGGGTGAGGCGGATCGCGGCGCCGAGCACCGGATTGGTGAGGGGATGGCGGTCGAGCAGCTGGTCGGCGGCGAGGAGCTCGGCGAGGCCGAACGGCGTGAGGAACGACACGTTGGCGACGCCGACCGGTGCCGATGTGTCCGCATCGGCGGGCCGCAGCTCGCCCGTCACCAGGAGGCGCCTGGCTGCAAGCCCTGCGAAGTTGGACGGCACGATGGCCGTGACCGGCGCCAATGCTGCGGCGCCCTTGGCGGCGCGGATCGCCGACGCCAACGCCTGGCCGGCGGGCCGCCCCGAGGGCACGACGTGAACGTGTCCGATCATCGATGGTCAACCTAAACGACGGTCCTGACACCGAAGCCCGGCGGCGATCGGGTCGAGCGCGCCGGGCCCCGAGCGCCGAGGCGCGGTCGCTGAAAGAATCGGGCCATGGATCGACTCTGTGAAGGCCGGATCGTGGTGGTGACGGGTGCCGGGCGCGGCATCGGTCGGGAGCATGCCTTGGAGTTCGCCCGCCAGGGCGCCCACGTCGTGGTGAACGATGTCGGTGCCGAGGTGGACGGGAGCGGCGGCTCGATCGGACCGGCGTCGGAGGTCGTCACGGCGATCGAGGCCCTCGGCGGACGAGCGGTGGTCAACGGTGACGACATCTCGACCGATGACGGCGCCAAGCGCCTGATCGATACAGCAGTCGAGGCGTTCGGTGGGCTCGACGCCGTTGTGAACAACGCCGGCATCCTGCGGGATCGAATGCTCGTCAACATGACCTTCGACGAGTGGGACGCGGTCATCCGGGTCCACCTGCGCGGCACGTTCGCCACCTCGCACCATGCGGCCAACTACTGGCGCGATCGGTCCAAGGCGGGCGACGACGTCGCCGGCCGCATCATCAACACGTCGTCGCCGTCGGGCATCTACGGCAACGTCGGCCAGACCAACTACGGGGCCGCCAAGGCCGGCATCGCGTCGTTCACGATCATCGCCGCGATGGAACTCGCCCGCTACGGCGTGACCGTCAACGCCATCGCCCCGGTGGCCGCCACCCGGATGACGATCCCGCTGCAGGCCGGCGGCGCGCCGACCGTCGCGGACGGGGAGTGGAGTCCCGGTGACCCGGGCAACATCGCCCCGCTCGTCGTCTGGTTGGGGAGCCGGGAGGCGGCCGGTGTCACCGGGCGGGTGTTCAACGTGCGCGGCGACCGGATCAGCGTGGCCGAGGGATGGCACGCCGGCGAGGCGGTCGAGGCCGGTCGTCGCTGGGACCCCGTCGAACTGGGCGAGATCATCCCCGGACTCGTCGAGCGGGCCCAACCCAACGCCGACATGAGTGGACGGTTGCCCGACTGACCCGATCCAGGCTCACCCGGGCGAATACGGCCGGGTGAGCCTGGAGAGCGTCGTCGCTCGCCCCGGCCCGGGAGGACTTCGGTCACAGGATGGGCACGAGTCGTACGGTGTACGCGATCATCTGGGGGTCACGGCCACGGGGGTTCCGGGCCGATCACACCAGCATCACCCAGGGGGGTACCGATGACCGATGTCGCTCCGGCCGCATCCGAGAACACCGACGCCGTCACGAACGACGAACTGGTCGACGAACTGCGTTCGTGGCTCGAGGAGAACTGGGATCCCGACCTGACCGTCGCGGACTGGTGGCAGCGGCTCGGCCTCGCCGGCTGGTGCGCCCCCAACCTGCCGACGAACGCCTACGGCAAGGGGGTGTCGCGCAACGACGCCGTGCGGATCGCCAACGAGATCGGCGACTTCGGTGCCCTCGGAGCGCCTGCCGGCCTCGGCCTCCTGCTCGCCGCACCGACGATCGCCAGCCACGGCACCCAGGAACAGATCGACCTGTACGTGCGCGACATCGTCACCGGCCAGAAGGCATGGTGCCAGCTCTTCAGCGAGCCGGGCGCCGGTTCGGATCTCGCCGGTCTCACGGCGCGTGCCGTCGAGGACGGTGACGAGTGGATCGTGAACGGCCAGAAGGTGTGGACGTCGTTCGGCCACACGGCCGACCTCGCGATGCTCATCGCCCGTACGGCCCCCGAGCTGCCCAAGCACCAGGGCATCACCTGGTTCTCCATCGACATGCACCAGCCGGGCATGGAGGTCCGTCCGCTCCGTGAGATGACGGGTCATGCGCTCTTCAACGAGGTGTTCATGTCCGACGCCCGGGTGCCGTCGTCCGCGATCATCGGTGGGCGCAACAACGGATGGGCCGTCGCCAACACCACGCTCGCCAACGAGCGGGCCGGGCTCGGCACGGGTGGTGGCAGCGGCGGTGCGGGTGCGGCGTCGCCGGGCACCGTCGTCGGCCACCTCGACCAGCGCGTCGGCGACTTCGTCACGCCTCGTCAGAAGAAGAAGCGGGCGACGTCGGGAGCGGGTCCGTCGAGTGGTGGCGGTGCTGCCAGGCTCCTCATCGATCTCGCCAAGGGCAACGGCTCGATCGCCGACGCCACCATCCGCCAGGACCTCATGCGGCTCCACACGCTCGGCGAGATCGGGCGCTTCAACGCCCTCCGGGTCAAGGCGGCCAAGAAGGCGGGTCGTGACCTTCCCGGCATGGCCAACATCTCGAAGCTCTCGATGAGTGACACGATGCGGCTGAGCCGCGACGTGGGTCTTCGCATCGTCGGCGCCCAGGGAATGCTGCACGCCTACACCGACGATCAGCGCCCTGCGATCGACGCCGCGACCGGCAATCCCTTCCTCGGTGCCGTCACCTCCATCGCCCTGTGGGCGCAGGGTCCGCCCATCTACGGCGGCACCGACCAGATCCAGCGCAACATCATCGGCGAGCGGGTGCTGGGCCTCCCCAAGGAGCCCAACAACGACAAGACGATGCCGTTCGCCGACCTGCCCAAGAACGCCTGATTCTCGGGGTTCTGTACTGCGAGGGGCACCAGATGTGGCGCTCCTCGCAGTACAGAACCCCTGGAGTCAGGCGAACGCGACACCGACTCCGACTCCGACTCCGGCGGCGAGCGAAGGTGGCCGCGTACCTCGGCTACAGGTCGAAGGTCGCGACGACCGGCGCGTGGTCGGACCACCGCTCGGCGTACGTGGGCGCCCGGTGCACCACAACGTCCTTCGCCAGCGCGGCGAGGTCAGGACTGGCGATCAGGTAGTCGATGCGCCAACCGGCGTCGTTGTCGAACGCCTTCCCTCGCCACGACCACCAGGTGTACGGCCCGGAGCCGTCACCGCCGAAACGACGGCCGAGGTCGACGAAGCCCACCTCGTCACGGAGCCGATCGAGGCGTTCCTGTTCCTCGGGGAGAAAGCCGGCCTTGCCCCGGTTGCCCTTCCAGTTCTTGATGTCGCGTTCGTCGTGGGCGACGTTGAGGTCGCCGGTGAGGAGCACGTGACGTCCGGTGGCGGCGACCTCGTCGACGCGTCGGACGATCGCGTCGAGGAACGCGAGCTTCTCCTCCATGCGACCCGGATCGTCGGCCTGACCGGTGTGTACGTACGCCGATGCCACGCAGAGCCCGCGTCCGTCAGCCGTGTCGACGGTGCCCTCGACCCAGCGCCCGGTCCCGGCGAAGCGACCGCCACCGATCGCGGCGCTGGTGTCGGTCACCTCGGTACGAGCCGCGACGGCCACGCCGGCGCGGCCCTTGAGCACCGACGAGGCACCGACGTGCGACCACCCGTCGCCGAGGAGCGGCGCCACGACCTCGTCGGGCGCTCGAACCTCCTGCAGGGCCATGACGTCCGGCCGGACCTGGGCCACCCAGGCGTCCATGCCGCGACGCACCGCCGCGCGTAGCCCGTTCACGTTGATCGTGGCGATCGAGAGCGTCATGGTCCGATCCTCCCAGATCCGAGGGTGATGCCTGCACGCCTGTCGGCCGAGTGGTTGACTTCGAGCGATGACGCAGACCCTCGATCCTCCCGCCCTCGGTGTCGCGCTCCGGGGACTCGTGAAGACGTTTCCCAGCCCAGCGGGGCCGGTGCAAGCGGTTCGGGGTATCGACCTCGACATCGCTTGCGGTGAGACCGTCGCGCTGCTCGGCCCGAACGGGGCCGGAAAGTCGTCGACCATCGAGATGATCCTCGGACTCTCGAAGCCCGACGCCGGGACGGTCGACGTGCTGGGCCTGTCGCCGAAGCAGGCGATCCAGCGGGGAGCGATCGGCGCGATGTTGCAGGTCGGCGCAGTCCTGGGTGAGCTGTCGGTGCGCGAGCTCGTCGACATGATGGGCTCGCTGTTCCCGACGCCGCTCGGTGTCGACGAGACCCTCGAGCTGGCCGGCATCGGCGACATCGCGGAGCGGCGCACCAACCGCCTGTCGGGTGGGCAGACGCAGCGGGTCCGTTTCGCCGTGGCCATGGTGTCGGATCCCGACCTGATCATCCTCGACGAACCGACCGTGGCCATGGACGTGGAGTCACGGGTCGCCTTCTGGGCGACGATGCGTTCGTTCACCGAGCGGGGCAAGACCGTCATCTTCGCGACGCACTACCTCGAGGAGGCCGACGACTACGCCGACCGCATCGTGCTGATGGCCCGCGGTGAGATCGTCGCGGATGGCACCGCCGCCGAGCTGCGAGCAGCATCCGGTGGTCGCCACATCAAGGCGGTCCTCGCCGGGGCCTCCTCTGCAGCGCTGGAATCTCTCGCCGGGGTTGTCTCGGCGACCATCCACGGCGAGGCCATCGACCTCGCCTGCGCCGACTCCGACGTCGCGATCCGGGCATTGCTCGCGGCGTACCCCGACGTGCACGAGATCGAGATCGTCGGTGCGGGACTGGAGCACGCGTTCCTCGAGTTGACCGGCGAGGCCGGGGGCGACCGATGACGGCGCAGCCCACGGCACCGTCCACGGCGCCGCCCACGAGGCCGACGCGGCGGGGCCTCAACGCCACGTATCTGCGCTACGAGCTGCTCCGCCTGTTCCGCAACAAGCGATCGTTCATCTTCTCGCTGGTGTTCCCGCTGGCGCTCTTTCTCGTCATCGGCGGGTCGAACAAGGATCAGATCATGGATCTCGGCTCCTACCGGGTGAAGTTCGTCCTCTACTACATGGTGTCGATGGCCGGGTACGGCGCGATGATCGCCGCGATCTCCGGTGGGGCCCGAATCGCAACCGAACGGCAGACCGGCTGGAACCGCCAGCTGCGCCTCACGCCCCTGCCGGTCACCACCTACTTCGCCACGAAGGTGATCACGTCCTACGTGATGTCGGCTGCCAGCATCGTCCTGCTCTATGCCGCCGGCCTGACCTTCGGAGTGCGGATCGAATCCGCCGGCCGATGGATCTCGATGACGGGACTGCTCCTGATCGGTGTGCTGCCCTTCGTCGCGCTGGGCATCGCGATCGGTCACCTCCTGACGACCGATGCGATGGGGCCGGCCGTGGGTGGCGGCTCGGCGTTCTTCGGGTTCCTCGGTGGCCAATGGTTCCCACTGCCCGCCAGCGGCGTCCTGCGCCAGATCGGTGAACTCGTCCCGTCGTTCTGGATCACGCAGGCGAGCCACATCGGCATCGGCGGCGCCGCCTGGTCGGTCAAGGGCTGGCTCGTGATCGCCGTCTGGGCAGCTGCCATGAGCGGTTGGGCGGCGTGGGCCTACCGCCGGGACACGAAGCGGCTCTGAGCTCGGGCTAGCGGACGAGGTCGCAGGTGGCGGGCGGACCGAGTTCGAGCGTCGCGACCGCGTAGCCGGCGACATCGCCGC